>JAQGLQ010000347.1 GCA_028292785.1 Noviherbaspirillum sp.
GCTGCGCGGCAAGATGGACAAGTGCACCTTCTGCGCCGGCGGTCCGGAAGAAAACGGCTCCAAGGCCGAGTTCGAGAAATACGGCCGCAACCGCCTGTCCGAAGGCAAGCTGCCCGCCTGCGCCGAGATGTGCTCGACCAAGGCGCTGCTCGGCGGCGACGGCGACGTGGTGGCGGACATCTTCCGCACCCGCGTCCTGCGTCGCGGCAAGGGCAGCGAAGTCTGGGGCTGGGGCACCGCCTACGGCAAGTCGCCGAACGGCAGTGCGACGGCACCCGCAACTCCGGAGAAAAAGTCATGATGCGCGCTTTCCTTATTTCTGTTTCAGCGCTGCTGACGCTGTCGGCATGCGGCGAAGTCGACCAGGCCAAGACCGCGGATCGCCACCTGCCCGACGTCGCGCCGTGGAAGGGCGCGAAGAACAGCTATGTCGTCCAGGGCTGGACGCCGGGTGACCAGCGCACATGGGAAACCCAGCTGCGGGCCAGACAGCAGGCCCAGAACGAATACGGCAGAGTCAACTGACCGCAAGGCGAGAGGAAACATCATGAACAAATGGTTTGCCGGTCTCGTACTGGGCATTTCCTTGCTCGCCGCGTCTTCCGGGCCGGTCATGGCGCAAGCCAATGACGCCGCGAAGGCGCCGCCGGCGCAGCAGGCACCGGCGGCGGCGCCCAGCGTCCAGTCGGTCGATATCCTGGACATGAAGCAGAACCAGGCCGAGCGCACCCGCGACCAGCCGGGCAATCTTTCGCCCACCTGGCGCCAGGTCAAGGACGGAACGAAGAATTATTCGAGCCTTCCCGGCGCGGAGATGGGTGTGCTGATCCAGCCGAAGGCACAGTTCCCCGGGCAGGATCGCGCGACCACCGCCGGCGAGGCATGGCGCCAGTACCGCAACGGACCGCTGACCAAGTTCGGCGGCTGGCTGCTGGTCGCCGCGCTCGTTGGCATGGCGCTGGTGTACATCATCTTCGGCAAGATCCGCCTCAAGGGACAGAAGAGCGGGCGCCTGATCGAACGCTTCACGCCGATCGAGCGCATCACCCACTGGACCGCGGCGATCAGCTTCGTGTTGCTGGCGGTGTCGGGCCTGGTCATGCTCTTCGGTAAGTACATACTGCTGCCGGTGTTCGGCCACACGCTATTCGGCTGGCTCACGTACGCACTGAAGAACATCCACAATTTCGTCGGTCCGCTGTTCACGGTGTCGATCATCATGCTGTTCGTGATCTTCGTGAAAGACAATTTCCCGCACGTATCCGACATCAAGTGGCTGACCCGGGCCGGGGGCGCGATCGGCAAGGGCCATGTGAGCGCCGGCCGCTTCAACGCCGGCGAGAAACTCTGGTTCTGGGGCGGTGTCGTAGTTCTCGGACTGATCGTCAGCGCATCGGGCTTCGTGCTCGACATGATCGTGCCCGGCATCGCGTATACGCGTGGCAACATGCAGATCGCGAACATCATCCATCTGATCGGCGCCGTACTGGTCGTTACCGTATCGCTGGGCCATATCTACATGGGCACGGTCGGCATGGAAGGCGCCTACGACGCGATGCGCACCGGATATGTCGACGATACCTGGGCGAAGGAACATCACGACTTGTGGTACGACGACATCCAGAACGGCAAGGTGCCGCGCGTGCGCACACGCGACGGCGCGGTGAAAGCCGGCGAGCCGTTCAAGGCTGTTTGACAGAAAGCGAGACCGATAATGCATATGAAAAAAATCACGTTCGCCTTGATGGCGCTGGCAATGTCCGGTGCCGCACTCGCGAAACTGCCGGCGCTGTCCCCGGAAGCCAAGGCCGCCGCCGACGCCGCCAAGGACAAGACGGCATGGAGCGACAAGGTCGCGGCCTACCAGCTTTGCGTGGCGCAGGACAAGGTCGCCGCGCGTTATTTCAAGGATAAGAAGCCGGGCGGAAAACCGTCGGCGGAGATCCCGGCTTGCGCCAACCCGGGACCCTATGTGCCGGCCCAGCAGGCGGCCGCGCAGGTAGGCGTCGCGGACGCCAAGCCGGTTCCCGCCGCCGGCAAGCCCGCCACCCCTGAAGCGAAGAAGTAAAGCGGCCCGCCGCATTCATCCCTCACCCATCCTTCCCCCTGCGGGGAAGGAATCAGCTGCCCCTCCGGAACCATGCAACGCCGACCCCTTCTCTCCAGTGCGACCATCCATCTGACCAAAGAGGTCGAAGTGATGGATGAAAAAGGCCGGCTCTCCACCATCTCGATCCCGGCGGAACGTCCGCTCACGGTGTATGTCGACAAGCGCGAACTGGTCACCCTGATGACCCTCGGCGCCGCGCCGGAAGCGCTGACGCTCGGCTATCTGCGCAACCAGCGCCTGGTCAAATCGATCGCGGACATCGCGTCGGTACAGGTCGACTGGTCGGTGGAAGCGGTCGCGGTCACCACGCATGGCGGCATCGCCGACATTGAGGAACGCACCGCGAAGCGGGTGGTCACCACGGGTTGCGGCCAAGGCTCCGTATTCGGCGGACTGATGGATGAAGTCGACAACATCACCCTGCCGCCCGACGCCCGCCTGAAGCAATCGACGGTCTACCGCATCGTCGACACCATCCGCACCCAGCAGTCGATCTACAAGCAGGCCGGTTCGGTACATGGCTGCGCGCTGTTTTCCGCCGACGGCGACATGCTGTATTTCGTGGAAGACGTCGGCCGCCACAATGCCGTCGATTCCATCGCCGGCAAAATGTGGCTGGATGGCGTGAGCGGGGAAGACAAGGTGTTCTATACCACCGGCCGGCTGACCTCGGAAATGGTGATCAAGGGCGCGCAGATGGGGATTCCGTTTCTGCTGTCGCGCTCGGGGACCACGCAGATGGGGCATATGGTGGCGGATCGGCTGGGCATGTCGCTGCTTGCGCGGTGCACCGGGAAGCATTTTTTGCTGTTGACGGCGAAGGAGCGGCTGGTGTTCGACGCGGAGTTGCCCGAGGGCGGGTTGAAGGTGGCGTAGGAGGCGGTCGCTCCTGCAATGCACGGTTTCCCCCGAGTGACTCCCGGGCCGCCCCATCGGAGAGATTACGCAGCAATTATTCGAAATGCACTTCACCGAAACCATCCCCCAAGCCTTCCTCCTCCTCGTCACAGGCGACCCCGCCTTATGGCAGATCATCTGGGTTTCCCTGAAAACCTCCCTCATTGCCCTCGTCATCGCGACCCCGGCAGCCGTCGCCGTCGGCTACCTGATCGCCGGCAACTCCTTCGCCGGGCGCCGCATCGTCATCTGGATCATTCAGGCGACCTTGTCGCTTCCGACTGTGCTGATCGGGCTGCTGCTTTACTTGATGCTGTCGCGCCAAGGCCCGCTCGGCGAACTGCAATGGCTCTTCTCGCAGCCGGCGATCATTGCCGGCCAAGTGCTGATCGCCCTGCCGGTGCTGATCGCGTTTACGCTGGCCGCGGTGCAGGCCGCCGACCCGCGGCTGGCGGAAACCGCCGTGTCGCTCGGCGCATCGCGCTGGCGCGTCATGCTCACCGTGCTGCATGAAGCGCGCTTCGGCGTGATGACGGCGGTGATCCAGGGCTATGGCCGCGTGATTTCGGAAATCGGCTGCGCGATCATGGTAGGCGGTAATATCGCCGGCGAAACCCGCACCATCACCACTGCCATCGCGCTGGAAACCAGCAAGGGCGAATTCGCGCAGGGCATCGCGCTCGGCGTGGTGCTGATCGCCATCGCGCTCGGCATCAATGGGGCGCTGATGCTGTTACAGGGCGATGCGCGCCCGGCGCGGGCCACATGATGACGCCACTGCTTGCCATCCGCGGATTGCGGAAAAACTTTCAGGACCGGCGGCTGCTCGATATCGATTCGCTGGTGGTCGACACCGGTGCGGCGTATGTGCTGACTGGCGCCAACGGTGCGGGAAAGAGCACCCTCCTGCGCATTCTGGCCGGTCTCGAACCGGCGCAGATCGAAGCCGGCAGCTTCTCCGGGCAGCCGATGCGGCTGAATCCCTATCCGCGCTTCATGCGCGAGGCCATCGTCTACGTGCACCAGCATCCCGTGATGTTCGCCACCAGCGTGGCCGGCAACATCGGCTATGGACTGGCCGCGCGGGGCATGCCGAAAAACGACATCGCCGCGCGCGTGGAAGAATCGATGGCATGGGCGGGCGTGACCCATCTGCGCGACAGCAATCCGAACGCCTTGTCGGGCGGCGAGAAGCAGCGCATCGCGCTGGCGCGCGCCCGCGTGCTGTCGCCACGGCTGCTGCTGCTCGACGAGCCGACTTCCAATCTTGACGGCGCGGCGCGGGAACAGGTGATCGCCCTGATCCCGACGCTGACGCAGGCCGGCGGCAGCGTAATCATGGCCTGCCATGACCGCGACCTGATTTCCCTGCCCGGCGTGCAGCGGCTGAAGCTGCGCGACGGACGCCTGCAATCGCGGCCGCGCAGGGCGCAGATGCGCGCCGTATGATGCCGATCCGACAGCGGGAACTGCTTCGCTTGATTATTTCTGCTCGTTGACCGTGGCGGGCGTCGAATGATTGTTGACCTGCCCCGCCAGAGGCATATTCGTGCTCTCTTCCCTCTTGCTCAAATCTTTCGGCGTCGCCTGGGTCGGGCCATCGGCGTCGGTAGTCTTCGCCTGCGCGGCCGGTGCCTGCGGCGCGATCGCCGTGTCCGGCGCCGGCATGGCGCTTGCCGGCGCGGCGACCGATTGGTTGGTGGTGGTCACCGCCGCGGCCGGTGCGGTGGGTGCGCTGGTGCCGACCGACGTGGTGGGTTTGGGCGCATCGGTCTGTTTCTGGCATCCGGCCAGCATGGCGACGAGCGCCATCGAAGCGAGCAGCGTACTTCTTCTTGCATATGTTGCAGTCATGGCTTCCTCTTTGCGCAGGATATTGAATACGGATTCGACTGCCGCATGGGCAAGCGAGTTCTTGCCAAACCGGAAATACCCACCGTTTCCTTGATCAAATGCATGAACCGATAACGGCCGGCAACTGGAACGGCGCGCGAACTTTCAGCATGCATTTTAATCAACCGGTGATACTTTTCAGGAGATCGACATGGAACAGTCATCACAACAGGAAATGGCATTGGGCGGCATGCATGTCGCGATTCTGGTGACCGACGGCTTCGAGCAGGCCGAGTTCACCGAACCGAAAAAGGCGCTCGAAGAGGTGGGCGCGATCACCAAGGTCATTTCGGATAAACACGGCAAGGTGCAGGGTTTCAATCACGATGCCAAGGCCGATCAGTTCGATGTCGACCTGACCTTCGATGAAGCCGACCCTCAGGATTACGATGCCGTCCTGCTGCCGGGAGGCGTGTTCAACGCGGATCAGATTCGCATCAATCTGGAAGCGCAGCGCATCGTCCGCGGCATCGCCGAGGCGCGCAAGCCGATCGCCGTGATCTGCCATGGACCATGGCTGCTGATTTCGGCGGGACTGGTCAACAACAGGACGCTCACCAGCTGGCCGACGCTGCAGGACGATATCCGCAATGCGGGCGCGAAATGGGTGAACGAGGAAGTGGTGGTGGATGGCGACTGGATCAGCAGCCGCAAGCCGGCCGATATACCTGCCTTCAATCGAAAAATGATTGAAGTCATGACGGAGAACAGAAATCAGCATGTGCACGGCACGGCAGACGAGAACGCGGTGGGAATCGCCTCGAGCTGACCCGCCCGTTGCGCGGCGGTATGGCCGCCGCGCAGCATCGACGGCAGGAATGCATCACTTCTTTGCGTTCGCCTTCGTTTCGTTATCCATGCGCTTGTCGGACGGATTGGCCGGCGATGGTCCGGGAGGATTGTTCACAACGGCATCGACGCCGCGCGTTTCCCTCAGGTCGGTATCGACCTGCCCTTCCATCAAATCCTTGTAAGCCTGTTTCATATCGTCGCGCGGCGGTCCCGGATCGGCGGCCTGACTATCATGCGACTCGTCACGTTCATGCGGCAGGCGCGGCGTGGATGCGTCGCGCGACGGCGGCGTGGTTTTCACCTCGAGTTGTTTGGAAGCTGTGCCCATCGCAATCCTTGAATGCTGGTTGAACTCCTTGTTCGAGGCCTGAGGGCCGCAAAGATTCCCGCTGCAATAGCTTTTTGGCAAAAAACTTGACCGGGGTCGCAAGCTGTCGGAGGAACCTTGATTGAAAAAGCCGTCGAACACGCCGACAACCACGGTTATGGAAAGGTAATGCTTTATCCAACCAGCGAAGCCGCAAGGAATGCCTATACCGCTCTCGGATTCAAAAACTACTATGCCGACCAGGACACATATGGCATCCATGACCTGGAAATGTGCCTGGTTTGGGCGGAAAGCAATTTGTGGCATTACTCCGAAAACAGATGGCAGCTGAAAAAATTCGAAGGCGAACAATTCCTCGCATGACGACTGCGCGGGACGCCTGCGGCTTGACAGGACCGCATCCTGTGCTATCGTCGTGCCCCGTTCCGGCTTCATGCATCGCCGAAACACGTTCGCCATAGAGGTCCGCATGCCACACATCGACTCCAGGTCGCATCGTGACCAAGCCCTTGCCCTGCTTTCCAGCGCCGAGCTGATCCACAGCACGGACGCCGTGCAAGCCGCGGTTGACAAGGTCGCGCATGAACTCAACGATCGTTTCGACAACGATGCCGGCGCCCCTTTCCCGCTGGTGCTCGGCGTCATGGGCGGCGCGGTCGTATTTTCCGGTCAATTGCTGACCCGGCTGCGCTTTCCGCTGGAATTCGATTACATCCACGTCACCCGCTACGGCAGCAAGGACCAGGGCGGGACCATCGAGTGGAAGGTCGAACCGCGCGCCGAGGTGCGCGGACGCACGCTGATCGTGCTGGACGACATCCTCGATGAAGGCGAAACCCTGGCCCATGTGAAGCAGCGCCTGCTCGACATGGGCGCGGCCGAAGTGATCCTGGCGGTGTTCGCCGACAAGGATATCGGCAAGGCCAAGCCGGTAAAGCCCGATCACACCGGGCTGATATTGCCGAACAAATTCGTGGTGGGATATGGCATGGATGCGTACGGCTACTGGCGCAACCTGCCTGGAATCTGGGCGATCAAGACCGGGAAAAATTGATACCCGCGGAAAGCCGTTTTCGCGCGGCCCCATACTCCGCCTTCAACCGCTCCACCATCTGCGCGACGCCGGGCACGTCTTCCATGAGGCCCACGCCCTGTCCCGCGCCCCAGATATCGCGCCACGCCTTGACCTTGCCGCCCGATCCGAAATTCATTTCGGACTTGTCCGCCACCGGAAGATTATCGGGATCGAGGCCGGCGGCGACGATGGATTTTTTCAGGTAGTTGCCGTGCACCCCCGTAAACAGATTGGTGTAGATGACGTCCGCCGCGGTGGATTCGAGGATCGCGCGGCGATAGGCCTCGTCGATATTCGACTCCCTGGTCGCCAGCCAGCGCGAACCGATGTATGCGAAGTCGGCACCCATCGCCTGCGCGGCGAGGATGGCGTCGCCGGTGGCGATGGCGCCTGACAGGGCGATCGGTCCGGCGAAGAATTTGCGGACCTCGCCCACCAGCGCGAATGGCGACAGTGCCCCGGCATGCCCGCCCGCGCCCGCCGCGACCAGGATCAGTCCGTCGACTCCCGCTTCCAGCGCCTTGTTCGCATGACGGATCGAGATGACGTCGTGCAGCACGATGCCGCCATACCCGTGGATCGCATCGAGCATTTCCGGCGGCGGCGCGCGCAGGCTGGAGATGATGATGGGCACCCGATGCCGGACGCAGGTCTCGACATCCTGCGCCAGCCGGTCGTTCGATTGATGCACGATCTGGTTGACGGCGAGCGGCCCGACGAGCGCATCCGGATTGGCGGCGCGATACGCGTCCAGCTCCGCCTGGATGCCGGTCAGCCAGTTGTCGAGCAGCTGCGCCGGCCGGGCGTTCAGCGCCGGAAAGGCGCCGACGATGCCGGCCTTGCATTGCGCCGTCACCAGCGCGGGGCCGCTGGCAATGAACATCGGCGCACCGATGACCGGCAGGCTCAGGTTTTGCAGTACGGGGGGCAACGTCATGGCAGCCTCTTCATCAGGTGACAGGAAATTCAGCACGCTCGAACGCCTGCATGAAAGCGGGCAGTTTCATGTCGACGCCGCGCGGCGCTGCCGGATCAGCGTCCAGATCGCGCGCCGCTCTTCATTGCCGGCACCGCCCCATGCGGCGATTTCATCGATCGTGCGCGAACATCCTTCGCACAATGCGGTTTCCGCATTCATCCGGCAGACATCGATGCAGGGCGACGGCACATTGTCCGCATCGCCGGCTGCATCGAAGTCCTTCATCCGACTGCGCATTGCGTGCGTGTCCTTCATGAGACGAGCGCCGCCGCGACGCGCTCGCGCAGGATGGGCAACACCCTGCTCTCGAACCACGGATTGTTTTTCCACCACGAGCGGTTGAGCGGGCTGGGATGCGGCAGCGGAAAATAGCGCGGCAGATATTCCTCGAAGGCTGCGACAGTATCGGTCAGCGTCGCCTTGCATCGCTTCCCGAGAAACGCTTGCTGCGCATAGCGGCCGATCAGGAGCGTCAGTCCGACGCGCGGCATTCCCTGCAGCAGGCGCGGATGCCACAAGGGTGCGCATTCGGGCGGCGGCGGCAGGTCACCGCTCTTGCCCTTGCCCGGATAGCAGAAGGCGGTCGGCATGATGGCGATGCACCGTTCGTCGTAGAACACACCGGACGCCATGTCCAGCCACAGCCGCAGGCGTTCGCCCGACTGGTCGTTCCAGGGAATGCCGGTATCGTGCACGCGCCGTCCGGGCGCCTGGCCGACGATCAGCAGCCGCGCGGCCGCGCTCGCCTGCACCACCGGGCGCGGCGCATGCGGAAGCCTGTCCGCGCATGCCCGGCAGGAGCGGATCTCCGACAGCAGCAAGGGAAATTGCCCCATGCGTGAGCGCCCCGCTGTCTCAGGCCTGGCGCTTCGCCAGGAGCGCGTTGCCCGCGCGGCTCACCGGCTTGCGTCCGAGGTGTTCTGAAATGTACAGACCGGCGTCCACCACCGCATTCAGGTCGATGCCGGTATCGATGCCCAATCCATCCATCATGTACAGCACGTCTTCGGTCGAGACATTGCCGGTCGCGCCTTTGGCATACGGACAACCGCCGAGGCCGGCGACCGACGAATGGAAAATCGTGATGCCGACTTCCAGGCTGGCGTAGATGTTCGCCATCGCCTGGCCATAGGTGTCGTGGAAATGGCCGGACAGGCGTTCGATCGGGAATTCGCGCGCCGCGCGCTCGATGGTGGCTTGCACCTTGCGCGGCGTCGCCACGCCGATGGTGTCGGCGATGTCGATCTCGTCGCAGCCGAGATCGCGCAAGCGCCGCACCACGTCGGCGGCGCTTTCCGGCGATACCTCGCCCTGATACGGGCAGCCCAGCGCGCAGCTCACCGCGCCGCGCAGGCGCAGGCCGTTGGCCTTCGCCGCTTGGGCCACTTCGCGAAAGCGCTCTATCGATTCGGCGATGGAACAGTTGATGTTCCGTTGCGAGAACGCTTCCGAAGCGGCGCCGAAAATCACCACTTCATCGGCTTTCGCCGCGAGCGCGGCGTCGAAACCTTTCAGGTTCGGCACCAGCGCCGAGTACACCACGCCCGGCTTGCGCCGGATTCCCGCCATGACTTCGGCTGAAGTCGCCATCTGTGGCACCCACTTGGGCGACACGAAGGAAGCCGCTTCGATGTTGACGAAGCCGGCATCGGTGAGCCGGTCGATCAGCCCGATCTTGACGGCGGCCGGGATGGTTTCCTGCTCGTTCTGCAGGCCATCGCGCGGTCCGACTTCGACGATCTTGACTCTTGAGGGTAGTGCCATTTATTTGTCCTTTCGGGTTTGCCCGGCTTTCCGCTCCCGCGCGGGAAGAAGGCACATGAGGAGAGAAGAAACTCGGCGTGCAACGGTTATGCCATTTTGAACGTCAGCAGCTGCGCGCCTTCTCCGACCTGATCACCGACCGCATACAGCACTTCTTCCACCACGCCCGCTCCCGGCGCGGCAATGGCGTGCTCCATCTTCATCGCCTCCATGATGAGCA
>JAQGLQ010000515.1 GCA_028292785.1 Noviherbaspirillum sp.
CCCGAGGATCAATCGTCCGCATCAATGCCATGCGGCCCGTTGTCGACACCACAATGTGCTCGAAACGGCGTGCGTCCGTCAGTACATTGGCCCGAAGAGCCTGGACCGGCCACAAGTCCGCTTCATCCGCGCTCAGTCTGAGCGGATGCGGGTCATCGCCTTGCGGCATGCGTCGCAAAAAATCGATTTCGAATCCCTTGTCGTTGATGGCCGTGCTTAGCTGATCTTCCTTGCGCTGAAAAGTGGGGTCGGCCGTCCGGAGTATGCTCAATCCCGACGTGTTGAGCCGGTCCATGCCTGCCATGAACTGCACTCGGCGTCGCGCGTCCCATAGCAAATCGACATCCTGCGTAGCCAGCGCGCTTTGTACTATGCGCACGCCGGCGGCACTCTCATACGCATAGAGCGCATGGGTTCCCACCACTGTGAAGTGCTCCGCCAGGCCGGCGTCCTCGATAGCCTGCAGCACGGATATCACAAGATTTGGCACCCGACCCACTTTTAACGCCTTGTTCAGTCGTTCCGCCTCCCGCAATGCACTACGCAAAGATGCCAAGCGCGCTTCAGTCGCGGTTTTGCGGGTGACAAATTCTTCATGGATGCCTTCGGTCTTCGCAGAGCGCGGGCCGACGCGAATCTGACGATTATCCGGCATGGTTTTAACCAGATAAGAGTAGCCGTCCTGCTTTTTCCAATACATGCCCCCCGTGTATTGTCGAGCTGCCGTGTACGCGCGACGGTATTCACCAAAGACTGTAGAAGAATCGATGAATTGGCGTGCAGCATTGTCGGGTAAGGGATAGAAATCCATTGGCCGTATATAAATCAAATTTTGAATATATACGGCCAATTTTTGGAAATCAATCATTATTGAATGAACTGCGCTCGATATAGCCGCAAGGCGTGGGAATGAGGAACGTTGGTGGTTGATACCCGGATGTCAAATCATTGAGTTGCCGCGTCGCTTTACTTAACATAACATAAGTTATACCCCTAACTTGCTGGTGAGCAATTTTCCTGCTATTGTCGCCATGCTTTATCGTTCTCCTCGATGCAAGACATCCTTGCGCTGGTCCGAGCTACCACAGAGAATTGCTGGCTTCATAAGGCATTGCGCCACGGATAGCAGAATCCGACGCAGCGATCGTTACCTACCAATTTATTTTTCACGTTTCAGAAAATCGAGGGTGCATGTCCACGTTAAGTTTTGACGATACTTCACTCCTGCGGCAACTCGATGGCTTGCCCAAGAATGCATTCGATACACTTGATTTCGGGGCCATCGGCATCGACACGCAGGCAAAGGTGATTCGATACAACAGTACGGAATCCGGCTTGGCGGGACTTTCCGCCGAATCGGTGGTCGGCTCGCATCTTTTCGAGGTGGTCGCGCCGTGCATGAACAATTTCATGGTCGCGCAACGCTTCGCCGATGCACTGGAAGCCAACCAGGCGCTCGATGCGACTATCGACTATGTGCTGACTTTCCGGATGCGGCCGAAACGCGTGAAGCTGCGGCTGCTGGCCGAACCGGGCATCGCGACGCGCTATGTGCTGGTGCAGCCCGCCGCGTAGGTGACCAGGCCATGTCAGACGATTTAGCCGGCGATCACGAGGCGCTGCTGCAGTTCCTGTACATGGCGCCGGTCGGCCTGGTGCAGACGTCGATGGACGGCGAGATCGTCATGATCAATCCGAAGTCCGCGCAGTTGCTGATGCCCCTGCAACAGCAGGGAATTCTGTCGAACCTGTTCGAGGCCACCGAGATGGTGGCGCCGGAATTGCGCAACATGGTCGCAAGCTTCGGCGAGCCGAGCGGGATGATCTGCAACGACGTGCGCTTCCAGGTCACCGCCGGCATACGCGGCAAGGTCGATCCCCAAATCCTCGCGATCACCCTGCTCAAGCTGGATGCGCAGAGATTGATGGCGGTGATATCCGACGTCAGTCTGTCCGTGAAGCGCGAACAGCAGTTGAACCGCAGCGAAGCATGGTTCAACGCGATTCTTGCAGGTGTGACCGATTATGCGCTGATCCCGCTCGACAGAAACGGCATCATCGATAACTGGAATTCAAGCATAGGCCGATTGACCGGGTTGACGGCCGACGAGGTGGTCGGCAAGCCCTACTCGGCACTGTTTCCCGAGACCGCGGCCAGCAAGGACCGCATGCTCGATTATCTGAGGGAGGCGGACGAAAGCGGCTGGTCCCTGCATGAGGGATGGTGCCTCAAGGCGGACGGCAGCAAGTTCTGGGGCTGCAACATGATCGCGCCGCTCGACCCCATGAGCAGTGCCGCCCTTCATACCGCGGTCGGCATGCCCGAATGGCAAGGATATGCGTTGATCATCCGCGACATCACGGATCGCCGCGCGACCGGCGCCGACCTGCTCCGGGCCAGCATGAGCGATCATTTGACCGGCATCCTGAACCGCCGCGGATTTTTCGATGAGGCCGAACTCGAACTGAAGCGCTGGCACCGGAATCCGCGTCCATTGTCACTGCTGGCGATCGATGCCGATCATTTCAAGCAGATCAACGACACCTTGGGCCATGCCGCCGGCGACACGGTGTTGCAGCACCTGGCAGAGACCATTACGCGCAGCGCGCGCGAAATCGACATCGTCGCCCGCGTCGGCGGCGAAGAATTCGCCGTTCTTCTGCCGTCGACAGCGCTTGCCGCGGCGCTCGCCGTTGCCGAGCGCATCCGTAAAAACGTCGAGTCGACGACGATCGATATCGATGGACGCGAAGTGCGCTACACCGTCAGCATCGGCGTGAGCACGATGTGCGAAGGTGTTTCTGGCATGGACGACATGATGAAGATGGCCGACAAGGCACTGTACGACGCCAAGAGAAACGGCCGCAACCGCATCTACGTCGCCGGAAAACCCGGCACGCCATGAGCGGCATCGATTTGACGCACCCGGCACCGCACCGGGAATGGTGGCAGGAAAACGGTGTCGTGCACCGCTACGTCAGCGATCTGCTGGCCGATGAACTGACGCGCTTGCGTCGCGGGAACGGCGCTCTTCCTCCCCTCCCCTGGCGCGACAGCCTCGCGATCGACCGCGACCTTGGCGCCGATTCGCTGGAACTGATGCAGCTCGGCACCGCATTGGCCGAGGCGATCCATCTGCATGAAGCGGGTATCGAGGATGGACTGCTCGCCAGGCGATCCCTGGCCGATTGGGTCGGCATTGCGCAAACGGGACTGGCGCATTATTCAAGCGAGCTGACGTTTCGCACATCGGGCAGTTCCGGCATGCCAAAGGCATGCATCCATGCGCTTGCGACGCTGCACCAGGAAACAGAACGGCTCGCAACCCTCTTCACAGGGCGGCGACGGATACTCTCGGCGGTTCCCAGCCACCATATTTACGGCTTTCTGTTTACCGTCCTGCTGCCGCAGATGATCGGCATCCGTGCCGATGCCGTGATCGATCTGCGCCGCAGCTCGCCGGCCCGGCTTGCCAGCTGCCTGCAGCCGGGCGACCTGGTGATAGGCCATCCGGAATTCTGGCAGGCGGTCGGACGCACCGTGCCGCACGCGCCGGCGGATGTATTCGGCGTGACGTCGACCGCGCCATGCGCCGACCATATCAGCGAGGCGGTGGAACGCACCGGCATCGCGAAACTGTTTCATATCTACGGTTCCTCGGAAACCGCGGGCGTCGGCTGGCGATCCTCATACCGCGAGCCGTACCGCTTGTTTTCCTATTGGTCATTCGACGCGCAGGCGGAAAGCAAGCTGGTGCGCTCACTGCCCGATGGTGCGACGCGGATCGTGTCTTCCCCGGATGCTCTCGAGCGATGCGGCCAAGAGACATTCCTGGTCGGCGCAAGGCAGGACGGTGCCGTGCAAGTAGGCGGGATCAACGTCTTTCCGCGACACGTAGCCGATATCCTGAAGCACCATCCGAAGATACGGGAAGCAGCGGTGCGCCTGATGCGCCCCGAGGAAGGAAGCCGCCTGAAAGCTTATGTGGTGCTGACGCCGGACATCCTTGATCCCGACGCCTTCCTGTCCGAGCTGAGAGACTGGATCGACAGTGTCCTGGCGGCGCCGGAAAGACCGAAGTCCATTACGTTCGGCGCCGCGCTGCCGAGGACTGCGTCGGGCAAGCTCTGCGACTGGCAGCTATCTTTTGAGTGAGTCCGAGGAGTTCGGCGTCAAGTTCCTCTTCGTTGTCCACCACGGCATACACATAGTGGTCGGGACGCACGATGGCTGCGCAACCCGCATGGCGGGCAAACCAGGCGGCGACCACGCCGTCGGCCTCCTGCCATGCGCCGGTTTGCGCAGTCGTCGCGAAGCGCAATATCGACATTGATTCAGCGGCCCGCGGGTGCCACGCGAGCGCGCTCTCGCCCAATACCACGCGCCAGCCGCAACCGGCGACATCGTCCATCAGCACGGGATTTCCATCATCGATGATCCGTGGCTGCGGGAACAGCATGCCGCGGCCGGAGCGGGCGCGCCCGGACAGCAAGCCTTGTTCGAGGCCAGGCATGAGATCCTGTCGCACCAGGGTCTTCACCTCGCCATTGGTCGAGGCGAGCAGACGCGCGTCGCGTTCGCGCGCGGCGGCCGGATCGAGTTCGCAAATATAACGGCCGATGTCCTTGATGGCGGAGATCAGGGTGCGCACATGAGGAGCGCGTTCTGCGCCATAGGTGTCGAGCAAGGCATCGCCCGCTTCGCCCGAGATTACCTGCCGTAGTTTCCAGGCGAGGTTGCGCACGTCGCGCATGCCCTGGCACATGCCTTGGCCGAGAAAAGGCGGCTGCATATGGGCCGCGTCGCCTGCCAGAAAAACCCGCCCTTTCCGCCACTCGGTCGCGATCAGCGCGTGGAAGCGGTAACTCGCATGGCGCCACAGTTCCGCGTCGCCGGGCGTGATCCAGCGCGACAGCAGTTGCCATACCCGCTCTTCACGCTCGATCTCGCGCGGATCCTCGCCAGGCAAGAGCATCATCTCGAAGCGGCGGTGATTGCCCGTGCCGGCGACAAACATCGTCGGACGCGAAGGCTCGCAAAAATGCGTGCTGACCCGGGGCAGCTTCGCCAGGCCTTGTTCGTTGGCGAGCAGGTCGATCACCAGCCACGGCTCATCGAAGCCGAGGTCCTCGAGCGGGATGCCGAGCAGACGGCGCACCGTGCTCGACGCGCCATCGCAGCCGATCACATAGCGTGCACGCTCCATGCGGTGCGAGCCGTCGTCGGCCGACAGGGCAAGGTCCACGCCTTCGGCATCCTGCGTCATGTCCGTCAGCGCAGTGCCGAGCCGCAGTTCCACACGAGGCAGGCCGGCCACGTGTTCGCGCAGAATGTGCTCGGTCTGCGGCTGCAGGAAAGTCATGTTCGGCGTCCACCCCATCGGATAAGGCGGCGGCAGCATGCCGACCCTGCGGATCAGCTGGCCATCGGAGCAATAATGCTCGGATATCGAGAACGGCATGGTCAACGTCTTTATTTGCCCGGCGATTCCAATATTCTGGAAAGAGCGCATGATTTCATGGTCCATGGCC
>JAQGLQ010000354.1 GCA_028292785.1 Noviherbaspirillum sp.
ACTCCCTGTCTGGTTAGCCGTTGCTGTTATTTGTTTCCCCGTTCCTGTTCGACTTCCGCCGCGAGGCGGGTATCCCATGCCGCCTTGAGCTGTTCCACCGTGATCGGTTTGTCCGCCGCCATGGAAAGAAAGCGCGCATCCTGCTCCAGCATCTTCGCGGTCGGGATCATGCTGTCGGCCAGCGACAGAACGAATGCATCCGCTAGTTCCTTTCCCTCGCTCGCCGGCGCTTTCATATACTTCACGAATACCTTTTCCACCTCGCCTGGATTCTTGCGCGCGAATTCGTCCGCCTGCGCAACCGCGCGGATGATCCGCTTGATCGTGTCGGGATTTTTCTCGATCATGTCCATCGACGTGGCGACGCCATTGATGGAATGATCGGGCATCTTCGACTGTGGATAGAGCGTGTGCATCCCCGGCAACTTGCGCATCAGTTCGAGCACCCCCTTCATGCTGTCGATCAGCGCGTCGGCCTGGCCGCTGTGTATCAGCGTCCTGCGCGCCGCCTGCGATCCGACATGGATGATCTGCAGATCCTTGTCCGGGTCCATGCCGTGTTGCTCGAGCAGAAACCGCAGCAGAAACGTCGGCGTCGACTTGCTCGGCCCCGTCACGATCTTCTTGCCCTTGAGTTCGTTCATCGTCTTGATGGAGTCCTTGGACACGATCGCGTAGGTCGACCGCGACAGGCTGAGGCTGACCGCTTTGACCTTGTAGCCGGCGATGTTGGCGCGGATGGCGCTGCCGATCAGCGGCGAGGCATGAATGCCGCCGGTCGACAGCGCGGCCGGTATCGCGTCAGCGGTGAGGAACACGAAGTTCGCCTTCAGCCCGTTCTTCTCGAAGAAGCCGAGGTCCTGCGCAATGTAGTAGGAGCCATAGCCCAGGCTGTCTCCCGGCATGCCGATCTGCACCGGTATCAGATCGGCCGCGCGGGCGGCCCCGGTTTGCAGCAGCGCCGGCGCCGCAAGCATGAACAACAGAATTCCCCGACCCCTGATGCGGCGCAATGAGCGCTTCATTCGTTCGAACATGGCATGGCCCTTTCCTCGATGAGTTAAGAGAACCGCTTGCGGTACTGCCTAATCCTGTTGCGCGACGCCGATCGTTTGAAATCAGCCGATTTTATTTGCGCAGTTCTTTCTGCACTTCGGCGGCAAGACGGGTGTCCCAGGTTGCCTTGAGCTGCTCCACGGTGATGGTCTTGTCGACCGCCATGGACATGAAGCGAGCATCCTGTTCCAGCATCTTGTCGGTCGGGACGAGGTTGTCGACAATCGTATTGAGATAGGCGCTGGTCAGTTCCTTGCCGAATTCGGGCGGCATCTTCAGATATTTGACGAGCACCTTCTCGACCTCGGCCGGATTCTTGCGCGAGAAATCATCCGCCTGCGCGACGGCGCGGATGATGCGCTTCAACGTCTCGGGGTTTTTCTCGATCATGTCCACCGACGTGGCGACCCCGTCCATGGAATGGTCGGGCATCTTCGTCTGCGGGTACAGGGTATGCCATCCGGGCACCTTGCGAACCAGCTCCAGCGTGCCGGTGATGCTGTCGATCAGCGCATCGGCCTGCCCGCTCTGTATCAGCGTCCTGCGCGCCGACGGCGATGCGACGCCGATGAGCTTGACATCCTTGTCCGGATCAATGCCGTGCTGCTCGAGCACGAATCGCAGCAGGAGCGTCGGCGTCGCTTTCGCCGGACCCGCCACGATGCGCATGCCCTTGAGGTCGCTCATCGTCTTGATGGATTCCTTGGCGATAATCGCATGCGTCGGCCTTCCAAGATTCAGCGACACCGCCCTCACCTTGTATCCCGCGAGCGCCGCGCGCGGAACGGAACCGATCAGCGGGGTCGCGTGCACATCTCCGGAAGACAGCGCCGCGGGAACGGCGTCCGCCGTGAGAAACACGAAGTTGGCCTTCAGTCCGTTCTTCTCGAAAAAGCCGAGGTCCTGCGCGATGTAATAGGACGCATATCCCAGGCTGCTTCCTCCCGGCATGGCGATCTGCACCGGAATCAGGTCGGCCGCGCGCGCCGCGCCGGTTTGCAGTATTGCTGCAAGCGCGGTCAACAGCACTCCCCAGCCCGTGGCGCAACACAATGAGCGCTTCATTCGTTCGAACATGGCATGGCCTCTTCTTCGACAGGTTAAGAGATTCGCTTGCGTTACTGGTGAAACTTACGGCGCGACGGCGATCACGTCGAGCGCGAAATAGGCGTTCCGGCCCGGAATGGCGTTGGCGTCGGCGACCTGGATGGCGATGCGCGCCGGCGGCGATTCCGGAAAATATTCCATCCATACCTTGTGGAAGGGCTGGCGGTATTTGAGGTCATGCAGATACAGGGTCACCTTCACCACATGATCGAGCGTGGCGCCGGCCGCCTCGCACAACCCCTTGAGGTTTTCCATGGTCTGCCGTGCCTGCTCCTCGGGATCGTCGCTATAGTCGCGCGTGCTCGGATGAAGTCCGCGCAAGGCCGAAAAGAAGATGAATCCACCGGCGACGATGCCGGGCACCATGCCCGGTCCGTGGTAATCCCAGCCGGCCGGAACCGGCACTGTCTGTCGCTTCATGTCTCCTCCAATCCATTTATTATTTATCTGGCATGCTCACTGCATGCACCGACGCTCAGGCGTCAGCGTCACTCAGATCGCGAACGACAGGTTGTAGATCGGCGTGTTCCGCTGCAGCAGCACCACCTTTTTCTCGGCGATCTTCCAGCTTTCCGCTCGGCGCAGACGATATTCGCAACGCGCCGGAAACTCGCGCGGCACGCCGCGCGCGACCTCCAGCCCCTGCGTCGCCACTGCGCGCATTTCATAGACCACGACATTGCAACGGATGATGACCTCGTCATCGTTCTCGGCGTCGTCGACGCGAATGCCGGATACGAAGTGAACGGTTTCCGACCTCGGCGACTGCGCCGGATGGCCTTCGCGCGCATTTTGACGCGCGCGAACCACGCGTTGCAGATCTTCATCGTAAATGACGGCGCTTTCGCGGTTGCGCGCGCTGTCCGGCTCGCGCGGGAGCCAGTACACGCCGTCGGAAGTGAAAAGGCGCGTCCATTCCTCGAGCTTTCCTTCGTCCAGAAGATGCATCTCCATCGTCAGAAAGTCCTCCGCGTCTGTCTTCGTCATTCGCGTTGTTGCCATAACCGCCTTTCATGCCGTTGTTAAATTACGCCGCGCGAACCGCGAACCGGGTGCTAGCCGTTCTTGATGCGGTCCCAGATGTGATCGACCAGTTCAAAAAACAGCGGCTCCCTTTTTGTCAGATGCGTGCGCGGACGCGCCAGCGGTACATCGACCATCTCCGTGACGACGCTGCCCGGCCCTCTCGACAGGATCGCAACGCGATCGGCCAGGAATACCGCCTCGCTGATTTCGTGCGTGATGAACAGGGCGGTCTTTCTGGTCTCTTCCCAGATGCGCAGCAGTTCGTACTGCATGGTTTCCCGCGTTTGCGCATCGAGCGCGGAAAACGGTTCGTCCAGCAGCATGATCTTCGGATCGACCGCCAGCGCGCGCGCAAGATTGACCCGTTGCTGCATGCCGCCGGACAGCTCGCGCGGATAGCGTCCGGTGAATTTCGAGAGGCCTACCAGGTCGATCATCTTGTGCGCCATCGAAAGCGCCTGCGTGCGAGGCACGCGGCGCATGTCGAGCCCGTACATCACATTGCCAAGCACGTCTCTCCATGGCAGCAACGCCGGCGACTGGAACACGACCGCACGATCCGCGCCCGGGCCATCGACGACATTGCCGTCGATCAGCAGCCGTCCGTGGGTGCAGGGAATCAGCCCCGCCACCGCCTTGAGAAAAGTGGACTTGCCGCAGCCGCTCGGCCCGACCACCGCGGTGAACGATGCTTTCGGGACCGACATCGTGATGTCCTTGATCGCCCGGTACCTCTCCCCGGAGCGCGC
>JAQGLQ010000001.1 GCA_028292785.1 Noviherbaspirillum sp.
TCATCACGGCATTTGCACGCAGGGTAAGAAGCAAGGAAGTCGCACCGGAAAAGCTGGCCACGATGGGTAACGATGTTAACCCCGGCGGTTCCGCGGTCGTGCTGGACTTTTCACGCGCCGCATCCTAAGCAGCTCTGCGCCCCGGCTAATGCATTTTTGCCCACCGGGGCGCGGCCATCGCGGCGGTCGTTCAGTTATCCCAGCGGATCGATCATGAACGGAGGCATTTTCTCTCCGGCGGGGGCGGCAGCGAGAAACCGTTCGGCCACATCGAGCGCCTCCGCAATCGTCACATGCATGTCCAGATAGCGATAAGTGCCGAGACGTCCGATGAATGTCATGTCTTTTTCGCCACTGGCAAGTTCGATATAACGTTTCAGCTGCGACTTTTCCCTGGCCAGCCGGATCGGATAGTACGGCGTGTCGTTCTCCTCGCAATAGCGGCTGTACTCTTTGTAGATCAGGGTTTTCTCATGCGACTCCCACGGCGAAAAATGCTTGTGCTCGGAGATCCGTGTATAGGGCACGTCCTCGTCGCCGTAATTGATTACCGGGTTGCCCTGATAATCTCCCTCATGCCGTTCCACGCCGAAATCGAGCGTGCGATAGCCTAGCCGCCCCTCGCTGTATCCGAACCAGGCATCGATCGGACCGCTGTAGAACGCGTGTGCGTAGTCGCCTCTCATGGAGCGATCGAATTTCATGTTGAGGTGGAGCTTGATGTTCGGATGATCGAGCATCTTTTCGACGATATAGGTATAGCCGTTTTTCGGCATGCCCTGATATTTGCTCGCGTAGTAGTTGTCGTCGTAGTTGAAGCGCACCGGCAGCCGTTTCAGGATGCTGGCCGGGAGCTCCGACGGATGCATGCCCCACTGCTTGGTCGTATAGCCCTTGAAGAACGCGTCGTATAGATCCTTTCCCACGAAGCGAAGCGCCTGCTCTTCGAAAGTCTGCGGCTCGACGATGCTTTGATCGCCGATGGAGGCCATGAAGGCCTCGGCTTCCTTCGGATTGAAGGTTTTGCCGAAAAACTGATTAATGGTCAGAAGGTTGATCGGCAGCGAAAACACGCGGCCGCGCGTGACTGCCTTCACACGATTGACGAACGGCATGAACTCGTCGAACCCGCGGATATAGTTCCATACCATCTCATTGCTGGTATGGAAAATATGCGGACCGTAGACATGCACCATCACTCCGGTCTCGGCATCGCGTTCGGAGTGGCAATTGCCTGCCACATGCGGACGCGAGTCGAAGACGTCGAGGTTGTAGCCTGCCTTGGCCAGTTCATGCGCGATCACTGCGCCGGAAAAACCGGCTCCGATAACAGCGATTTTTTTCACGTCTTCCCTTTTTTAATGATTGCTCAATTCGTTTCACCCAGTGTAAGCACCGGGTGGGCCTTGTGCTTTGATGCGTAACAGCAAACGCTCATCCGCGTATCACGTGCCTGCGCGGCTGAGCGGCTGTTGGAACCCGGCTCCCGCGTTTGTCCCCTGCATGTCCAGATAGCGCGCTATCGCGTGATCGAGACTCGGCAGCAGCAATCCACGCCCGCTTCCGAGCGCGCTGTAGGCCGGGCGCCGCGCCGCATAGTTGAGCATGTCGCTGGCGCGCGGCTCGAGCCTGCTGGCATCGACCCCCGCCATTTCGCTGGTCCGCAGCGCCAGATCGGCCCAGGTAATCGGTTCCGCATTGGTGAGATGCCAGATGCCGCGCTCGCGGTCGATCAGCAAATCAAGGCATGCGTTGACCAGGTCCGGCACATAGGTTGGCGAGACCGTGATGTCGTTCGCGGCGACAAAGGGCGAACCGGCAGCCAGCGTCCTCAAAGCCTGGGTCAGGAAATTGTGGTTATCCCACGGGCCGAAGAACGAGCTTGTGCGGATCACCAGCGAGTCGGGATAGGTATCGAGCACCTTGCGTTCGGCCTCGGCCTTGCTCTTGCCATAAATGTTCAGCGGCGCGATCGAGTCGGTTTCGGTGTACGGCGACTGCCGCTGTCCGTCGAACACGAGGTCGGTGGAGAACGTCATGAGCTGGATGCCGTGCATCGCGCATTTCACCGCCAGCACCGACGGCCCGTGCGAATTCTCGCGGAAGCAGCGCGCCGCGTCCGATTCCGCTTCGTCCACCCGCACATAGCCGCCCGCGTTGATGATCGCCCATGGGCGATAAAGCGCGATCACCCGTTCGACCGACACCGGATCGGTGATGTCCACATGCTGGCGGGTCAGCGCCTGATATGCCAGATTGCGCTGCTCGCAAATCCTTGCGAACGCGACGCCGAGCGTGCCGGCCGCGCCGAGGATCAGGATGGGTTGCACCAGGCCTTCCGCCAGATGATGGGACTCCGCGTTTATCGATGTCACCGCCGTGCGCGTAGCCACCGGCGGGCACAAAAACCGCCCCGGGCGTCGCCACCATCCCTGCCCCCTCAAGACAGGATGGGACAAGGGCCGCTCGGCCGAGAGCTCCCGCATCATGGTGGCGACCGCGGTCGGACGCGGCATCGGCGAACGCACATCGAACGGACCCGGTTCGTAATAGCCCTTGCATTCGGTCACCAGACAGTTCCAGTCATAGGAGCCGAGCAGAGCCCATACAGTCACCGCGCGCACGTCGGCGCCGCCGGCCTGCACCTGTTTCGCCGCTTCCCATATTTCCAGCAGCCAGCGCATCTGGTCTTCCCGGTTGGCGTCGATATGCGCTTCGGTGACGGCCACCGGCAGACGATATCGTTCCCATGCCTCTTGCAGCAAGGGACCGATGCCGGGCGTCGGCGTGGCAAGCACGCGCGGCGCTTCGATATCGGCATGGTGAAGCCCACGGTACGTGCCGACGTAACGTGTCGGGTAGCGCTCGGTGCGATGGTCGAGCCAGCGCTCGCTGGTGATGTAATAGTTGACGCCGATGATATCGGGCGGGCAAGAATTTTCCTTGAACCATAGAAATTCGGCGGCATCGATTCCGGTATCGAGGAGATAACCCCAGAGCGCATGGTCGGGACCAACTTTCCCACACAGCAGGTCCCAGCCGAGCCAGCGGCGCTCATTATAAAAATTCGCGAGCGTAGATAGCTCCGGGGTACTGTAATTTTTACCAAGATCGTCCGTTTGTACCAGCTTGGCATTGGGGTTGACGCGGCGGATCGCACGCATCGACAGCACCACCGCACGGCACTGATTAAGCAATGCCTGTATGAAGGTTCGCTCGTCGCGGCCATGCGGATACCATACGCCGTACAGGCCGCTGAAACGGGCGGTCGTCAGCGGTTCATTGACCGGCGTGTAGTATTCAAGCCAGGGATAGCGTTCGGCTACCGCACCAGCGAACTCCGCCAGTTTTTCGGCGAAGAGCGGATCCACCAGGCTGGTATGGCGCGGCCCGCTACCGTGATGGACGAGGCCGGCGATTGGCGTAATGCCCAGGCGCTGCAACCCCGGCAAGCGTTCATCCGGCCATGACCAGTCGGCACGTTCCAGCCCGTCCGGCGCGGTTCGCTCCCATAGCACCGGATAGCGGATCGCCTTGATGCCCAGCGATGCGAACCGCTCGAGATCGTCATTGCGCGTCGCATGTCCGTTTCTCTCCATTTGGCTGAAGTAATCGTCGAGGACCCGGTTGACGGTGCATTCAAGGCCCCCCCATAGTTGTAGCTGCTGATTTATGGCTTCGTTGCTTTTCTCATGCATGCAATTTCTCCATCCGATCGTTCAAATCGTTGTTCATGTTTTGCCAGAGGCGCTAATGTCTGATCCGGACGTACCGCTGAAGATTGCTTTCAGCAGATTTTGCGTACGGAAATGATGAGACCATTGCAATACGTATGCCAGGGAGACGGAAGCAGTCCCGCGTCTGGCGGATGAGTGCATCAAGGGGGGCGGCTAGCGGACGCAGCGCGATCCGCCCGCCTGCTTCAGGTGGGGCGTGCCGGCGTCCGTGCGCCTTCTTTGATGAGAGCGAGCAGAGCGTCGATC
>JAQGLQ010000039.1 GCA_028292785.1 Noviherbaspirillum sp.
TAGCGCGCGTCCGGCTCCGACGAGACCTGCTCCAGGCCCCACACTTCGGAATAAAAGCGCGCGGAGCGCTCGAGATCGGTGACGCCCAGCTCGATGCTGCGCAACCCGGTTATTTTGCAATCGGCCATAGTTGCTCTTCCTAAAAATTCAGGCCGACGCAATGTCGGCCGTGTTCAGTCAAACGCCTTGCTTCGAAGGCTGCCACAACGTCGTGGCGTTCGCCCGGCGCCTACAATTTCTCGCCCGCCGCCATCCTCGCGTTGATGCTGGCCCACCTGCGGCCGCACTCTTCGCTCAGCTTGGTGAAGTCTTCCGGCATCGTGTCGTATGGAGAGCGGATCGGTCCGGAATTGCAATAGCCGGCTGCATTGATCCGCAGTTTCTCCAACTGGATATTGTAGAACGCAAAGACCTCCGGATCGGAAATGATCGGCTCCACCGGTTGGTTGGCCCATGCCAGCACCTCGGAAATGCGCTTGACCGCTTCGCCGTCGCCGCGCGCCACCGCGTTCATCAGTTCGATGGTCGGCTTCGGCCCCATGCTGGCGGCGGTCGCCCAGCATGCAGTCGTCGTTTCCGGCGACTCCTTGAAGAAATGCGCCAGCGTCATTTCATTCGGGATGATATTCACGCGACCGCCCGTGATCTGGATCATGCGCTTCAGATCTTTCGGCTTCGCATATTTGGCGGAAGTCACCGTCGGCGCCACGCGCACCACTGCTTCCCAGAATTCTTCAGTGAATGCGAAGCGAAAAGCGCGCTGGTTGGCGTACACCATCACGGCGACATCGGGAAAAGTCTCCGATACTTCGCGATAGAAATCCACCGCGCCGCTGACGCTCATCGGCTGCCATTGCGGCAGTCCGAGCAGGGTGCCGTCCGCGCCGAGATCGCGGATGTATTTCATGCGCCCGGCGACTTCATGCCCGCCCAATGCGGAAGTGCCGACGAAGGTCGGAACGCGCTTGCCGACGGTCTCCAGCAAGCAGCCGACGAAGGTCTTGTAATCCTGGTGCGAGAGGGTGGCGCATTCGCCGGTGGTGCCAAGCGCGATCAGGCCGCTGCAGCCATCCTCGATCAACGCATTTACCACACGTGCGGTTTCGTCCAGATCGACCGTGTCCTGTGCCGCGAGCCTTTGGGCGCCGGCCTTTGCCGGGGTCGGCATGATTGCGTAAAGGCCGCGAATTTCGTTTGCGTTCAACATTGATGTTGTCTCCTGTGTGGTATTTGCTGTGCTAGTATAGCTTCCTAATAAAGCTTTATCAACGTTGATTGTGAATCAATATAAAGTGTTTATAATGTGCTCGGCAAGTACTCGACGAACTTGAAGCCGCCGACGCAACCAAGCATTTTTTGACCAATACTGAAAGGAACGCACATGGGAATGTATGCATTGATTTACAAAATTGTCGATATGGAAAAGAACGCCGCCAACCGCCCGGCCCATGTCGAGTTCCTGCGCTCCCTGTTAAGGGAAGGAAAAATCCAAACCGGCTGGAAATTCCCGGATTACCAGGCTGGGCTGATCCAGGCGGTGCTGATCTGCCAGGCCGGCTCCAAGGAGGAAGTGGCAGGCTGGTTCGAGAAGGACCCGGTCATCATGGCCGGCGCGCGCACTTTCGAGGTTCGCGACGCGGAAAAGATGGCAATCGAATTCTAGCGGCCCAATCGGGTACGCGGGATTTGTAGGCGCGACCCGCCGGCGCCGGCTTGCTGCTTCGGCGCATTGAAATGCAAAAATAAGAAAACAATTTGGCAGGAGACAACATGAAAGTCATCGTCAAACGGAGGCTGCTCACGCTGGCCGCCCTGATCATCGGCACCTCCAGCGCTTTCGCGCAAAATTATCCAAACCGGCCGGTCAAGATCCTGCTGGGCTACTCGGCCGGCGGCGGCATCGATATCACGGCTCGCTCCTTGAGCCAGAAACTTTCCCAGATCCTCGGGCAGCCGTTCATCGTCGAAAACAAACCGGGGGCCGGCGGCACACTGGCTGCGGCGTTCATCGCCAAGGCCCCGGCGGACGGATATACGCTGCTGTTCGGCGAAACCTCGCAGCTGGTCATCGCGCCACATACCTACAAGACGCTGACCTATGATCCGCTCAAGGATCTCACACCGGTGGCGCTGGTCACGACTTCTTCGCTGATCCTCGTATCGAATCCGCAGACATCGATCAGGACGATCGGGGACCTGGTGCGGGAAGCGAAGGCCAATCCGGGCAAGCTCAGCTACGGTTCTTCCGGCATCGGCAGCATTCACCATCTGTCGATGAAGATGTTCGAAGCCGGCGCCGGGCTGGATATGATGCATATTCCTTATAAAGGCAGCGGCCAGTCGATACAGGCGGTGCTCGGCGGCGAGGTGCCGCTGCTGCTGACTTCCATGACTGCCGCCGGCTCGCATATCCGGGCCGGCAAGCTCAATCTGCTCGCCACTACGTCCGCCGCCAGGATTCCCACGCATCCGGGCACTCCTTCACTCTCGGAAGTGGTCAAGGATTACGATTTTTCCGTTGAAAACGGACTGCTCGCGCCGCCGGGCCTGCCTGCCGACGTGCTGGCCAAGCTGTCGAATGCCATCAAGCAGGCGGTGGAAAGCCCGGAGTTCATGGAAAAAATCAGGGAAACACCGGGCACGGCCATCACCTGGACGACTCCGGAAGGCTATGCGAAAAACCTGCGCGAGAACCTGAAGAAGTACGAGCGCGCAGTCAAGCTCGCCAACCTGCAGCCGGAATAGTCGATTAACGTTGGCTGGCCGTCAATAATTCGGCAAGACGCTAGTCCAATCGAATTTCATACCGATAAGAATTTATTGAAGGAGCGATCAGATGCTGACACGTGAGCAAAACGACTTTCTGACGCAGACCGGGGCCGGCACGCCGATGGGCGAGCTGTTCCGCCGCTACTGGCTGCCCGCCCTGCTGGTGGAAGAACTGCCGGAACCCGACTGCCCGCCGGTGCGCGTCAAGCTGCTGTCCGAGCGCCTCTTGGCGTTTCGCGACAGCGCCGGCAAGCTCGGCCTGATCGACGAGTTCTGCGCGCACCGCGGCGTGTCGCTCTGGTTCGGCCGCAATG
>JAQGLQ010000108.1 GCA_028292785.1 Noviherbaspirillum sp.
GTGATTTCGGTCTGCATGTCCGCCAGCTTCTTCTGGATCAGCTGGTTCGCCGCCAGCGGCCTGCCGAACTGCTTGCGGTCCATCACATATTGACGCGCGATATGCCAGCACGCCTCGGCCGCGCCGAGCGCGCCCCAGGCGATGCCATAGCGCGCCGAATTCAGGCAGGTGAAGGGACCCTTCAGGCCGCGCACGTCGGGAAAGGCGTTTTCATCGGGGCAGAACACGCCGTCCATCACGATCTCTCCGGTGATCGAAGCGCGCAGCCCGACCTTGCCGTGAATCGCAGGGGCGGACAAGCCCTTCGCGCCTTTTTCCAGGATGAAGCCGCGGATCTCGCCTTCATCATCCTTGGCCCACACCACGAATACATCGGCGATCGGCGAATTCGAAATCCACATCTTGCTGCCGGCGAGGCTGAATCCGCCCGCCACCTTGCGGGCGCGCGTGACCATCGAGCCTGGGTCGGACCCATGGTTGGGCTCGGTCAGCCCGAAGCAGCCTATCCATTCGCCGGTAGCCAGCCGCGGCAGATATTTCTGTCTTTGCGCTTCCGTGCCGAATTCAAAAATCGGCACCATGACCAGCGACGATTGCACACTCATCATCGAGCGGTAGCCGGAATCCACGCGTTCGACCTCGCGCGCGATCAGGCCGTAGCTGACGTAGTTGAGACCGGGACCGCCATACTGCTCGGGGATGGTGGGACCGAGCAATCCGAGCTCGCCCATTTCACGAAAGATCGACGCATCGGTTTTTTCATGCCGAAATGCTTCCAGCACGCGCGGCTGCAGCTTGTCCTGGCAATAGGCGTAAGCCGCATCGCGCACCATGCGCTCGTCTTCGGTGAGTTGCTGGTTCAGCAGCAACGGATCGTCCCAGTGAAATTGCGCCTTCGATTTTGTCGCGCTCATCGTCTTCCTTGCCTTCGTAAATTCAAGGCGCGCTCGCGGAGCGCCTATACCGGTTTGGTCGCAACAAATTTCCCGCCATGGAATACCAGCGCCGGCTGCGGCGCGACGTCGCAACGTTCCACTTCGCCCACGAAAATGACATGGTCGCCTTCCGGATAGCGGCTGCGGTTGTGGCATTCGAACCAGGCGGAAGCGCCGGGCAGGATCGGCAGGCCGGTGTGCGACAAAACGAAGTCGACGCCTTCGAAACGGTTTTCGATACGCATGGCGAACCGTTCCGCCAGCGCAGCCTGGTCGGCGGAGAGAATGTTGATGACATAGTGGCTGTTCCCGGTGAAGACCGGCAGGCTGCTTGACGTGAGGGCAAGGCTCCACAGCACGAGCGGCGGATCAAGTGAAACGGAATTGAATGAACTGGCGGTGATGCCCAAAAAGCTCCCATCGGCCAGGCGCGTCGTGATGACCGTTACGCCGGTGGCGAACTGGGAGAGGGCGTTGCGAAAATGGCGCGCGTCGCATTCTGGCGGCGTCGCATCTGGAACACGTGTCGACATCTGAAATCCATGAAATTTTGGTCATTATGCCGAAAAAGCGCGTGCGGCGGAGACCGCTTTTATCCCGTGGGCACAGAGTGAAGACCTGTCATGAAGCGCCGATCGCGGCCACGCCGAGCGCGATATCTCTCAGCATGCTGATGACAGGCCGGGTGCATTGCCAAGTTCTCATCGTTCTATTTAAACAACTGAATTGCGTAGGCATCTCCAACGGTTTGCGCTAAAGTCATACCATGCCTTCAACGGAGTCAAACATGGCAACCGAAACAGCAACGCTAGGCGGAGGAAGCTGCTGGTGTCTCGAAGCCGATTAACAGGAACTCAAGGGAGTGCTTCAGGTAGAGTCAGGCTATACCGGTGGCCAGGTGCCCGATCCGACCTATGAGCAGGTATGCGGCGGTACCACGGGGCATGCGGAAGTGGTAAGGGTGACCTTCGATCGCGACGTCGTGAGCTATCGCGAACTGCTCGAAATCTTCTTCACGATCCACGACCCCACCACGCTGAATCGTCAGGGCAACGACGTCGGTACGCAATACCGTTCCGTCATCTACCACCACTCGCCGGAACAGCTCGACACGGCCAGGCATGTGATCGCCGAAATGGCGAATGTATGGGATGCGCCTATTGTTACCGAGGTCAGTCCGGCGGAAACCTACTACAAGGCGGAGCCGTATCACCAGAATTATTTCCGCCAGCATCCGCTGCAGGGCTATTGCGCTTTCGTGGTTGCGCCGAAGCTCGAGAAATTCAGGAAGATTTTTGCCGAGAAGGTAAAGGCTGAAGCGTAAGCCAATTGAGGGCGCCGCATCGAAATGCGGCGCGATGCAGGCGCATCATGCATACATGTACCGCCGCGATAACGGCAGCGTCGTGACATCCCGTCCGGCTTTCGTGCACACCACCTGGTACAGCGACACCCAATCCTGGGCAAACGCATACGAGCAGCCGGCAAGATAGACGCGCCAGATCCGGAAGCGCTTGTCATCGACCAGGTTCTTGATTCGTTCCGAGTTGGTTTCAAAGTTGTCGGCCCACATGCCACAGGTCTTCGCATAGTGGCGCCGCAGATTCTCGACATCCAGGGCTTCGAGCCCGCCTTCCTGCATGGCCGTCAGCACTGAGCCGATATGCTGAAGCTCGCCATGCGGGAATACATACTGCTCGATGAACTCGCCGGCGCCGTAAGCTGTTTCGCCATTCTTGAAGTCGGTGGTGGTGATGCCGTGGTTCATCACCATGCCGTCGTCGGCGAGCAGAGACCGGATTTTGGAAAAGTACATCGGCAGGTTGCGCGCCCCCACATGCTCGAACATGCCGACGCTCGTGATGCGGTCGAAACTTCCCTGCACGTCGCGATAGTCTTCGATGCGGATTTCAACGCGGTCCGCGAGGCCGGCGCGTTCGACGCGCTCGCGGGCGAGATCGTACTGGTTTTGCGAAAGCGTGATCCCGACGCATTTCGCGCCGTATTTTTGCGCCGCCCGTATCGCAAGCGCGCCCCAGCCGCAGCCAATGTCGAGCAGGGTATCGCCGGGCCTGACCTGAATCTTGTTCAGGATATGGTCGATCTTTTTCAGCTGCGCAGTTGCCAGATCCTCGTCGCCGTTCTCGAAGTAGGCACAGGAGTACACCATGTTTCATCCAGCCATGCACCGTAGAACTCGTTGGAGACGTCGTAGTGATAACGGATCGCTTCCTCATCCTTCTTTTTGCTGTGATGAAAGGTGCGTGTTATGCGGGCGAACTTGCCTTCCGGCTTCAGAGTCTGCCTGGCGAGGGCGTTGCCGATTTGAATGATTTCGTTGACCTTGCCCTCCACCTCGATCTTGCCTTCGACATAGGCTTTGCCGAGATTGAACAGCGAAGGCGTCAGCAGATAGCTGAGCGCGGATACATGCGGCACGCGAACCGTGACTTGCGGCGCAAGCTGACCGAAGTCGAGTTGCTGTCCGTTCCATAATTCAAGCCGCAATGGCAGTGCCGAGTTTGACCGGATAGTGTCGACCCAGTTATCGAGTTTTTTTTCCCAAAACATGACTCCCCCTCCTTCTGATCATAAGAATGATTGAATGAATGAAGCTGTTCTATGTTGCGGAATCGATGATAAACGCGCTGTGAAGCCGGGACTGCGATGCGGAATATGCGCCTGCTACGGTTGCAGCCTCTCTCGGCGCCACCCGCCGTCATTCTGCAATGTATATGCAATGCGGTCGTGCAGGCGCGAGGGACGTCCCTGCCAGAATTCGATGTAATCCGGTTTCAGGCGGAACCCTCCCCAGTTCGCCGGGCGCACGGGTTGCAGACCATGCTGCCGTTCGGCATGCAGGTATTGGGCCTCCAGCGATTCGCGGTTCGCGATGGGGCGGCTTTGCGCTGACGCGATCGCGCCGATCCGGCTGCCCAGCGGACGGCTCAGAAAATACCGGTCGCTTTCGGCGCCGGAGATGCGTTCGACGCTGCCTTCGATACGGACTTGGCGCTCCAGCGGAATCCAGTGAAACAGCAGGGCGGCATGGGGATTCTTCTCGAGTTCGCGGCCCTTGCGGCTATCGTAGTTTGTGAACCAGGTAAAGCCGCGCCGATCGAATTCCTTGATCAGCAGAATGCGCGAAGAAGGCCGCCCATTTGCGCCGACGGTAGCAACGCTCATCGCATTGGCCTCGGGTACCTGCGCAGCAATCGCTTCCTGAAACCACTTCGAGAATTGTTCGATCGGATTCTCAAGCACGTCCCCCTCCGACAGGCTGGCCCGACTGTATTCCTTGCGCAAATCCGCGATCGACATCTTTCCCTGTCCGCCTTTTTTTATAATGAAATGTTGCGGCGCAAGCGCATTGCATTGCCCAGCTGCGTCATCTGCGAGTCGCTGAAGATGCGCTTGGCCATCGGCGCGATGTGCGCTTCTTCGTTCTCCATGTGCGATCTGTACATTTCGGAAAAACGCTCAACTGCATCGGCCGATAGAAATGCCGACTTGCCGGCTGCAATTTCTTTTAGTTGTTCATTGAGCGTGTGCCACAGATCGTCCATGTCATGGTGCTCCTGCAGAATGCCGGGCATCAGTTCCTGCAGCAATCTGGCGTCATCGTCGCGCGCCGTTGCCGTCAGCATGGGCAGCAAATCCTGTTCTTCATCTTCATGATGGGTTGCTGCGCCTTGATTAAAGTACTTCATTACGGCGGTCGCGGCTTTTTTTGCGTCAATATCCGCGCCGGATCGCGGAAGGTGATCCTGCAGCCGCTGCAGGGTACCCAGCTGCTTCCTGATCCGGTCATGGCAGTGCTTTAGCACGGCGATCGGCTGGTCAAAGCCGGGAGCGGTATCGATCAAGTTGTCCATTATTTTCCCAGTTTGGATAAGGCCTTGCGCCATGCGAGCGGCGCGCCCGCGCTTATCATCGCGCCCATTCCCCAGAATACCGCCGTCAAACCCAATGTAGCGCCGGCGCCGCCAAAAGCAAGCGGAAGCAGAACCTGGGCGGCGTTCCCAATTGTAATGCGAATGCCCACCGCTTCGCCGGCGCGCCCCGGAGGTGCGGTGTGATGCAGCA
>JAQGLQ010000120.1 GCA_028292785.1 Noviherbaspirillum sp.
GGCGGCGACGCATTCGGACGCCGGCACCTTCCATTCGGCGGCCGCGGCCTGCACCAGCATCATGCGCGCGGCGGCGCCGCCCTTGCGGACATAGTCGTGGGACTCGCGGATGCCGCGGCTGCCGCCGGTGGAAAAGTTGCCCCATGCGCGATTGCGCGCGAGGTTCTGACCGGGGGTGGGATATTCGGTAGTGACTTTGGACCAGTCGCAGTCGAGCTCTTCGGCGACAAGTTGGGCCAGGCCGGTGAGCGTGCCCTGACCCATCTCGGAGCGGGCGATACGGATCACGACGGTGTCGTCCGGCCGCACCACGACCCAGGCATTGACTTCGGGCGGTATGGCATTCTGCGCCGAAGCCGTCCGGGCGAATGGAATATGAAAGCCGACGACGAGACTGCCGACGGCAGCGGCCGAGCCGCCGAGAAAGCGCCGGCGTGAAGCGGAAGAAGGAAGCTGGCTCATGTCGTGCTGCCCTCCACGTGCTGAATGTCCAGTCCGGCGCGCTTGGCGTCGCCGCCCTGCGCCACCACCTTGATGGCGGCGCGAACCCGGTTATACGTGCCGCAACGGCAGATATTGGTCATCGCCTGGTTGATGTCGGCGTCGGTCGGATTCGGTTTTTCCTTCAGCAGCGCGGCGGCCGCCATGATCATGCCGGACTGGCAGAATCCGCACTGGGGCACGTCGAGCGCGGCCCATGCCTTCTGCACCGGATGCGAGCCGTCTTTCGACAATCCTTCGATGGTGACGATCTTGTTGTCTGGGCTGACGGTGGAGACCGGGCGCACGCAGCTGCGGGTAGGCTCGCCATCGATATGCACCGTGCAGGCGCCGCATTGTGCAATACCGCAGCCGTATTTGGTGCCGGTCAATCCAAGCTGCTCGCGCAGCACCCACAGCAACGGCGTATCTTCCTCGGCCTCGAACTCGCGCGAGCTGCCATTGATGTTTAGTTTTGGCATTCTGTCTCCTGAACCATTTTTAAAAAAAACGGTTCATCTTACTTATTTTGTGAAATGCTTGCCTTGGCTTATCGTAAATCCCGGCGTGCCTTCAGCGCTCGACCTGCACGCCGCGCCAGAATGCGATGCGTCCCCGAATGTTTTCGGCCGCCGATTTCGGTTCGGAGTAATACCAGGCAGCGTCGCGGTTGACCTGCCCGCCGACACAGACGTCGTAATAGCTGGCGGTTCCCTTCCATCCGCATTCGGTATGCGTCGGGCTCGCGGAGAGCAACGCATGGTTGACCCGATCGGCGGGAAAATACACATTGCCTTCGACGATTTCGATTTCATGGTCGGCCGCTTCGGCGATCACCATGTCATTCCAGGTTGCACGCGGCATGATCCCCTCCGGCGGTTCAGGAAGCATGCATGCGGGAGCAGCTCTCGGCACAGGTACGGCATGCCTTCGCACAAAGCTTCATTTCGCCGTCGGGGTCGGGATGTTCTTCGCAAAGCGCCGCGCATGCATTGCAGATTTCCGCGCATTCTCCGGCGAGGTGAGCATGGTGCGGAGAGCGGCGGGACATGAAGTCGGCGTGCACTGCGCATATCTGCGCGCAGTCGAGCAGCGCCACCAGATGTTTCGCTTCGCTGTGCACATGGCCGCCGTGCAGCACGTGCGTCACGGTTTCGGTGCAGATGCGGTGGCACTCGAGGCAGTTGGCCAGGCACTCTTTCATTTCAGGCGTCATTTGCGTTTGATTCATGGCGATCCCTCCAGGTTTTGCGATCGATGTCGATCGGGAGCCGACGGTCGTCGGCGACTTCATGCACAGGCTTACGCGCTGCCGGTTACCCCGCCCAGCACCGGCAGGACGATGCCCGTGATATAGCCGGAGCATAGCGGGGAAGCGAGAAACACGTAGGCCGGCGATATTTCTTCGGGCTGCGCCGGCCGCTTCATATCGGTGGAAGCGCCGAACTGCGCAATCTGGTCGGGCTGCTGGTCGGCCGGGTTGAGCGGTGTCCAGACCGGACCGGGCGCCACCGCATTGACGCGGATGCCGCGCGATACCACATTCGTGGCGAGCGCCTTGGTGAATGCATGGATGCCGCCCTTGGTCATCGAATAATCGAGCAGCATCCTATGTCCATAGATGCCGGTCTCCGAGCCGGTATTGATGATCGATGATCCGGAACGCAGATGCGGCAGGGCCGCCTTCGTCATATGGAAATAACCGTGCAGGTTGGTCCGGATCGTCATGTCGAAATGTTCTTCGGTGATTTCTTCCAGCGCCATCGCATGTTCCTGGAAGGCCGCGTTGTTGACGAGGATATCGAGCTTGCCGAACGCCTCCACCGTCTGCCTGACCGCGGCGTCGCAGAAGTCCGGGTCGCGTACGTCGCCAGCGATCAGCAGGCAGCGCCTGCCTTCATTTTCCACGCAGCGCCTGGTTTCTTCCGCGTCGCTGCTCTCGCTCAGATAGAGAATGGCCACATCGGCGCCTTCGCGCGCGAACAGCACCGCCACCGCGCGGCCGATTCCGGAATCGCCGCCTGTGACAATGGCGGCCATGTCCTGCAACTTGCCGCTGCACTTGTAGTCCGGCGCCATGTATTGCGGCCGTGGATCGAGATCGGATTCCACGCCGGGCTTTTGCAGATGCTGTTCCGGCAACGGCGGCTCGGGCTGGCGGCGCGCGCCGGCTTGCACGGC
>JAQGLQ010000371.1 GCA_028292785.1 Noviherbaspirillum sp.
GTTTTCGCGTATCACAACGTGGGTGTGCGCTGCCTCAAGGTACTGCTGGCGCGCGGCGTCGAGATCGCCCTGGTCGTGACGCACGAGGACAATCCTGCGGAAACCATCTGGTTCGAGTCGGTCGCAACGCTATGCCGCGAGCATGGCATTCCCTCCATCACGCCCGATGATCCGAAGTCCGAGGATTTATTCACCCGGGTTCGGTCGGCCCGTCCCGACTTCATCTTCAGTTTCTATTACCGCCACATGCTGCCGGTGGACCTGCTCGCATTGGCAACGCGAGGCGCCTACAACATGCATGGCTCGCTGCTCCCGAAGTACCGGGGACGCGTCCCGGTGAACTGGGCGGTCCTGCATGGCGAAACCGAAACCGGCGCCACGCTCCATGAAATGGCGGCCAAGCCGGATGCGGGGATGATCGTCGCGCAAACCGCAGTCCCGATTCTTCCTGACGACACTTCCTATGAAGTCTTCGGAAAAGTGACCGTCGCTGCGGAACAGACGTTGTGGAACGCGCTGCCCCTCATGCTCGCCGGGCGGATTCCGAAGTTACCGAACGATCTGACGAAAGGCAGCTATTTCGGTGGCAGAAAACCGGAAGATGGACGCATCGATTGGTCACAACCGGCACAGACGATCTATAACCTCCATCGCGCTGTCGCGCCGCCCTACCCGGGCGCCTGGACGATCATTGGCGGCCGGACTTTCATTATTGGCAAGGCGCGACTGTCCGGTCAGACCAAGCCGGATTTGCCCTCCGGCTTGGCTGTGGTGGATAATCGCATTCTCGGCGTAGCCGGGGATGGCCGCACGCTGCTCATCCATCAACTGCTGTCGGACGATAAAGCGGTTTCTCCCGCAGAACTCCAGCAAATTCTCTCCCAGGCAAGTACTTAATTGCCGAAAAAACAACATACACATCATGAAAAAAGTCCTCATTCTCGGCGTCAATGGTTTTATCGGGCATCACCTTTCAAAGCGGATTCTCGAAACCACTGACTGGCACGTCTACGGCATGGACATGATGACGGACAGGATCACCGATGTGCTGGAGAACGAGGCCTACAAAGGCCGGATGCACTTTTTCGAAGGTGATATCACCATCAACCGGGAATGGGTCGAATACCACGTCAAGAAATGCGACGTCATCCTGCCGCTGGTTGCGATCGCAACGCCATCCACCTATGTCAAGCAGCCGTTGCGCGTGTTCGAGCTCGACTTCGAAGCCAATCTTCCTATCGTGCGCTCGGCCGCCAAGTACAAGAAGCATCTAGTATTCCCTTCCACCTCTGAAGTGTATGGCATGTGCCATGACGAGGAATTCGATTCGGAACAATCCGAACTGATCTGCGGCCCGATCAATAAACCGCGCTGGATCTATTCCTGCGCCAAGCAATTGATGGACCGCGTGATCTGGGGCTACGGCATGGAAGAAGGCCTGAACTTCACGCTTTTCCGTCCATTCAACTGGATTGGCGCCGGCCTCGACTCGATACATACGCCGAAAGAAGGCAGCTCGCGCGTCGTCACCCAGTTCTTCGGGCACATCGTGCGCGGAGAAAATATCTCGCTCGTCGACGGCGGCCAGCAGAAGCGCGCTTTCACGTATATCGACGACGGCATCGACGCGCTGATGAAAATCATCGCCAACGAGAACGGCATCGCCAGCGGAAAAATCTATAACATCGGCAATCCCGTCAATAATTATTCAATACGCGACCTCGCCGGCATGATGCTTGAGCTGGCCGCGGAATATCCCGAGTACGCGGAGTCCGCGAAACAGGTGAAGCTGGTTGAAACCACATCTGCGGCCTATTACGGCAAGGGCTATCAGGATGTGCAAAACCGCGTCCCCAAAATCACCAATACCTGCGAAGAGCTGAACTGGCAACCAACCACTTCGATGCAGGACACCTTGCGGAATATTTTCGATGCATACCGCAGCCAGGTCGGTGCCGCGAAGGCCTTGATGGACTGATGCCGCTCCTTGCCCTGAAAATAGACGTCGACACCTATCGCGGCACCCGTGAAGGCACGCCGAACCTGTTACGGCTGCTGCGCAGGCATCAGGCCCATGCTAGCTTTCTGTTTTCGCTTGGCCCGGACCACACCGGCTGGGCCTTGCGCCGTGCATTCCGGCCCGGCTTCTTCCAGAAAGTGTCACGTACCTCGGTGGTGGAACATTACGGTTTGAACACCCTGATGTACGGTGTCCTGCTTCCCGCGCCCGACATCGGCAAGGCATGCGTCCGCGAGATGCGCGAAGTGAAGGACGCAGGCTTCGAATGCGGAATCCACACTTGGGATCATGTGGTCTGGCAGGACAATGTCCGGCTGCGGGATGCCGCCTGGACCGCCGGCCACATGCAAAAATCGTATCAGCGCTTTATCGAGATCTTCGGCGAAGCGCCAAAAACACATGGCGCGGCGGGATGGCAAATGAATAATCACGCCTTCGAGCAACTCGACGCATTCGGCATGGCATATGCATCTGATGGACGTTGCGAATTAAATGCGCGAGGTGCGCTGGTCGATCCCACTGCCGGCCCCCATCGCTTGAGCGTGAATGGAAAGGCGCTGCATTGCGTGCAACTGCCGACTACGCTGCCGACGCTCGATGAACTGCTGGGACGCAGCGTCGACGGAGTCGACATCGATGAAGGAAATGTCGCAGACACGATCCTCAAGTTGACGGAAAGGCCGCGCGACCATGTATTTACTTTGCATGCAGAACTTGAAGGACAAAAACTTGCCCCTATATT
>JAQGLQ010000199.1 GCA_028292785.1 Noviherbaspirillum sp.
TGACCTTGGAACGGTAGTGCGCGCCGATGCGCGTATCCGCATTGATGTCGTGCTGAATGCCGAAGTGGTAACCGACCGACCAGTCGTTGCCTTCTACTTTCGCCATGCCGTCGGCCGACTGGGGAAACACTCCCTGGCTGACGCAAAATGCCTGGGGAGCGACACCGTAGCACGCGCTTCCGAAGTCGAGCGCTTTCGACAGCTTCGCGTGGGAATACTGTATATCGAGGGCGGCGCCTATCGAGGTATTGGAACCGATCTTGCCGGCGATGGCCGGAGAGATATTCAGCACTTCCAGCGCCGACTCGGTGCTGTAATAGCGCCCGACCCAGGTCTCGCCGGTGTCGATCTTGACGCCGGCGGGAGCGGTGAGCGACACGCCGTATTTCCATCCGTTCGGGAGGGAATCCATGTAGTACAGATTAGGGATGAAACTGGTTCCGGCGCCGTTGCCGCCATTGCCGCCGGTCACCGGGGACCGCGTATCGGCGGCAATCGAACCGGAGTTGCGGAATTCCGACTTGGGCAGGAACACCAGGCCGCTCGCGCTTACCTGGCGGCCTTCGAGATGCGCCATGCCGGCCGGGTTGTAGAAAATCACGCTGGCGTCATTCGCTTCGGCGGCGCCACCCGCATAGGAATTGCCCAGCCTGCTGGCATTCTGTTCGACGATCGCGAAGCCGGCGGCCTGGACGAGCGCCGGCGCACCGATGAGCATGGATGCCACTACTGCTGTTTTTCTTAGGTTCGTCACTGGAATTCTCCTTAAATTGATTTCACGCAGCCGCCGCGCTGAACTGTTTCGGCTCACATACGACTTGTTCGCTGACGGTCTGCCTTTCCAGCATCTCGGCGATCTCGGAAGGCTGCACCGGCCGGCTGTACAAATATCCCTGCATCTGGTCGCATTTCATCTTGCGCAGGCACTCGAGCTGCTCTTCGGTTTCGACCGCTTCGGCGATGACTTTCAGATCCATGTTGTGCGCCATCGAGATGATCGCGTCTGCGATCGAATACGAGTTCTCGCCGCTGGAGCTGTTATCAAGGCGCTTCACGAAGGAGCCGTCCATCTTCAGGATGTCCAGCGGCAGTTCGCTCAGGTAACTCAGGCTGGAGTATCCGGTGCCGAAGTCGTCGATCGAGATCTTGATGCCGAACGCGCGTAGCTCGGAAATGACTTCCTTGCTGCGATGGAGATTGTCGATCAGCAGACCTTCGGTGATTTCGAGTTCCACCGTGGCCGGGTCGACGTTAGTCTCGTTGATGATGGCGCGCACATGCGCGGCCAGTTCCGGATGCCGCAACTGGCGCGCCGACAGATTGACCGCGATCTTGATCGGAGGCAGGCCGGCATCGCGCCACTGCTTGTTCTGGATGCAGGCCGTCCGCAACACCCATTCGCCGATCGGGATGATCAGCCCGGTTTCCTCGGCAAACGGGATGAACTGGTTAGGCGTGATGAAGCCGAGCTGCGGATGGTTCCAGCGGATCAGCGCCTCGACGCCGATGATCGAATGCGTGAGGATATCGACCTGCGGCTGGTATTGGAGGAACAGCTCGCCGCGGAACAGCGCATGCCTGAGCTCGCTCTTGAGCATCAGCGGATCAATCGATACCCGGCTCATGTCGGATGAATAGAGGCGGTAAATGTTCTGGCCCACCGCTTTCGCGCGCAGTATGGCGACGTCGGCTTTCTTGATCAGCCCATCGATGTCCCGGTCATGGTCCGGGAACAGCGCCACACCGATGCTGACGGTCAGGAAGCATTCGGTTTCGCCCAGCACCATCGGTTCGTAAAACTCTTCAATGATCTTTTGCGCGACGACGTGCACACCGTTTTCATCGATGACATCTTCCAGGATGATGCTGAACTCGTCGCCATCCCAGCGCGATACGGTATCGCATTCGCGCAGGCATTTCTTGATGCGTTCCGCCACCTTGATCAGAGCCTCGTCGCCCTTCTGGTAGCCGAGGGCGTTGTTGAGCTCCTTGAACTTGTTGATGTCCAGCGTCAGCAGCGCCAGCATCAGGTTGTGCCGTGTGGCGCGATGCATCGCATGCGAGAGCCGGTCGCGGAATATATGGCGGTTCGGCAGCCCGGTCATCGGATCGTAATGCGCCAGCGACGCCTGCCTCCATTCGGTTTCCCCGGGTTCGCGCACCTCGGCGGCCAGTCCATCGGGATGAGCGCCCGCGCCGGTCTCCAGGGCACCCTGTTTCTGATTGAGAGCCACCGCTTCGGATCGCGCAAGGTCGGTGATGCTGATCAGCTGTTCCGCGAAACTGCCGATGAGCGCAGGCTTGTCGAGCATGTCGGGACTGCTGTGGCGGATGCTGCGGTTGCGGCCGCTGGCTTTCGCCTTATAGAGTGCCTGGTCAGCTCTGGTGATCGTCAGCGTGACGTTTTCACCAGTCTGGTAACGCGCGATACCGATCGAAACGGTCACGGTCAGCGTGCTGGACACATCCGTGAAATCGATACGCTCGGTTTCGATCCGCACCCTTTCGGCCAGGGCGAGCGCTTGATCGAGATCGGTTTCCGGCAGCATGAGGAGGAATTCTTCGCCGCCGTAACGTCCGAAGGAATCGATGGCGCGTATATTGGATTCGACCGCCTTGGCGAACGTCCTCAGGACGGTGTCGCCGACCGCGTGGCCGTAAGTATCGTTGATCCGCTTGAA
>JAQGLQ010000211.1 GCA_028292785.1 Noviherbaspirillum sp.
TGAACGCGGTCGAGGTTTATGTCTCGCGCATCCGCCTGAAAATCGCGGACGCCGGCATCACCATCAGAACCATCCGCGGTTTCGGCTACATGCTTGAAGAAACGGCCGAATGACTTCCTCGTCCAGCATTCGTTTCGACCTGCTGAAATGGCTGATCGTTCCGTTGCTCATCATCAACCTGCTCGGCGCGCTGCTTATTTATGTGCTGGCGTGGACACCGGCGCAAATCGCCTTCGACCAGAACCTGGCCGACGCCGCCTATGACCTGCGCCCTCACATCCACGCAACTACCGACAGGCTCGAACTCGATCTTTCCGACCAGGCCGAGCAGATGCTACGCATCAATCACAGCGATACGGTGTATTTCGTGGTGCGCGACGCAGCCGCGCACACGCTTGCCGGCGACAAGGATTTTCCCTCGGTGTTCTTTATCCCAAAGGTCAACGAACCCATGGCTTACAACGGCGCGATCCGCGGCCAGCCCGTCAGGATCGTGGCGCTGCGGACGACGGTCGGGACGCGGCCGGTATGGATAGGCGTCGCGGAAACACTGAGGAAACGCCATCACATCCAGGCGCGCATTCTCCTGACGCTGCTGGTTCTCGAAGCCGTGCTCGTACTGGCGTCGGTGGCGATCGTCTGGTTCGCGGTCAAGGAAGGTTTGTTCCCGCTGCAGAAGATGCAGGCTGAACTCGATGCCCGCAGTCCCGTCGATCTGTCGCCGATCGTCGAGGAAGACGTGGCGGAGGAACTGGCCCCTCTGATCAAGGCGATCAACGGACTGCTGCACCGGGCGCAGCGCGATGGCAAGGCACGGCAGACCTTTCTCGCCAATGTCGCCCATCAGCTGCGCACGCCGCTGGCGGGATTCAAGACGCAGCTCGAACTGCTTCAAAAAAAATATGCGGCTGAACAGGAGAGCGCCCGCTCGCTCGATCTGATGATGTCCTCCACCGAACGCATGGTGCGGCAGACCAACCAGTTGCTGTCGCTCGCTCGGGCTGAGCCCAGCCTGTTCGAAAGGGAACGCCTCTCGATCGTCGACCTCGACACGCTGCTGGCGGACTCCATCGAGCATTTCCTGCTGGCGGCGGATCAAAAGGAGATCGATATCGGCTTCGACCTGAAGCCGTCGCGGGTGATGGGCGACCGCTTCCTGCTGCGCGACCTGATCGACAACCTGGTGGATAACGCGATCCGCTATTCTCCGCACGGCGGCAGCGTGACGGTGCGATGTTTCGCCGAACAGGGTGCGGGCCGGATCATCGTCGAGGACTGCGGCCCGGGCGTGCCGCCGGAGGACCGGGAGAAAATATTCAGCCGCTTCTACCGTCTCGACGACAAGGTCGCCGGCAGCGGGCTCGGGCTGGCGATCGTGCGCGATATCGTCAAGGCGCACGGGGCGGAAATCGCGATCGATACCGGCCGGGGCGGCAGGGGTACGGCATTCACGGTGAAGTTTCCGCCGGTTTCCGCCGGCGCGGTCGAGGATCCGGCCGCCGCGCCATGAATCCTCGTTTGCGCAAGGGCGCTCAGTATTTGCCGGATAACAGCGCTCCCGCGTTGGGCGCGACGGTCTTCAGTCCCAGCTTTTCCAGCATCTGGTAGGTGGTACAGGCGGCAGCCGACACCACCGGCAGTCCGATGCGATCCTGCACCGGCTGGATGGAGGCCAGCGACGGCATCTGCACGCATGCCGATAGCACCACCGCGTCGCAGTTGGCGGTGTTCAGGCGTTTGGATATCTCGATGAGGGCATTGGGGTCGCGCGCGCCGACTTCGAGATTGTCGGGAATTTCGAGAGAGATGCAATCGAGCACTTCATAGCCTTCATGCTGGATGTAGTCGACCACCAGTTCGGTCAGCGGCTTCATGTAGGGCGCGACCACGGCGATCTTCTTCGCGCCCAGCTTGCCCAAGCCGTGGATCAGCGCGCCGGCGCTGGTGACCACCGGTGCCGGGCTGCCGTTTTCGGCGGTGCGCCCGTGCAGACGCTGTTCGGAGACGCGATGATAGCCGCGGCCCATGCTCATGATCGCCACCAGGCAGGCATAGCCCAGCACATCGACGCGCGCATCCGACAGTTCGAGCGCGCAGCGGTCGGAGTCGGCATCCATGGCCGCCAGCTCTTCCTTGGTGACGCGCTTCATGCGCATGCGGCTGGAATGAAAGGTGAAGCGTTCCGGCTCGACCGCTTCGCGAGCGCGCAGCATTGCCGGGATTTCCGTTTCCATGGTGGTGTTGCTGCTCGGGACGATCTGTCCGATGCGGAAGCTTTTCATGTTGATGTCCTCGTAAAAAAACGAGACCCGCGCTGCGGGTCGCAAAGAATCTGGTGCCCTGTTCCGGGACGCCTGACGGATCGGTGCCGGTCAATCCAGCGTGATGTTGGCGGTCTTGATGACCTTGCCCCAGTAGTCGAGTTCCTTGCGCAGGAATCCGCCCAGCTGCTCGGGGTTCATATAGCGCAGCTCGACGCCTTGCTGCGCGGCGCGCTGCTTGGTGTCAGCCTGATCGAGCGAGTTCCTGACTTCCTGGCTCAGCTTGTTGATCAGCGCCGGCGGCGTGCCGGCTGGCGCGAACAGACCGGTCCATGCTTCCAGTTCGAAGCCAGGCAGGCCGGCTTCCGCCGTGGTCGGCACATTGGGCATCATCGGGTGGCGCGATTTGCCGGCGATGGCAAGCGCCTTGAGCTTGCCGGCCAGGACATGCTGTCCGACCGACGGTGGCGTGGTGATGAACAATTGCACCTGACCGGAGAGCACATCCTGAATCGCCTGGCCCGAGCCCTTGTAGGGTACGTGAATGATGTCGGTGCCGGTCTGCTGCTTGAACAGTTCGGTGCCGATATGCGACAGCGAGCCATTGCCCTGCGAAGCGTAGTTGACCTTGCCCGGATTCTTCTTGAGGTAGGCGATCAGTTCCTTCAGATTATTGGCCGGTATCGATGGATGGATGGCGATCACGTTGGTCGCCACCGTGAGCAACGCCACCGGTGCGAAATCCTTCACCGGGTCCCAGCCGAGCTTGCTCATCAGCGCCGGATTGCCGGTATGGTAGGCGGAATAGGAAATCAGCAGGGTGGAGCCGTCGGGCGCGGAACGGGCCACCGCCTGATAGGCGATGTTGCCGCTGCCGCCAGGCCGGTTGTCGACCAGCACCGAGTGGTTCAGCAAACGTCCGAGCGGGTCGCTCACGAGCCG
>JAQGLQ010000122.1 GCA_028292785.1 Noviherbaspirillum sp.
GTTGACGTCGCGCGCATTGGCGATCACGTTTTCATAGCGCGGGTTGTTGCGCAGCAGCTTGGCGTAATCGCGGAAGGAATCCGCATAGGAATCATAGGCGCGGAATTTCTCGGTGCGCCGCTGCGGCACGCCGTTCACATATTCCGTGGTGACGGCTTCCACGACCTTGCCCTTCCAGCCTGGCCCGGCCTTGATGCCGAACAGATTGTGGCTCGGGCTGCCGTCGGTGCCGCGGATCTCGCGCTTGCCCCAGCCGCTTTCCAGCGCCGCCTGTCCCATCATGAACTTGGCCGGTATGCCGGTGCTCAGGCTGGCCTCCTCCGCATGCGCGGCGACGCGCTGCTGGAACGCCTGCACGTGCGCAGGCTGGTTACCGGTGCGGCCGGAAACCGGGGATGGCGGCAGCCAGGGATTGGGATTGGCCTTGCCCGCCTGCGCATCCGGCAGAGCGGGAAGCTGGCCCGGCGGCGCGCCTGCAGCCGGCTGCGCACCCAGACTGCCGGATAACTGGCGCACCAGCACATCGGCCAGGCCGACGCCCTTGCTCGCCAGGTTCTGGCTGAGCTGCTGGTCGAGCATCGCCGTGTACATCTTGCTTTGCTGGTTGTCGAACACGCCTTCCTGCGACGCCGTGGCGTCGCGCATGCTCTTCATGATCATGTTCATGAACAGCGCTTCGAACTGCTTGGCGGTTTCCTTCAGCGCTTCCGGCGAATTCTGCCGCGCCGACTGCCGCAGCGTTTCGATGCCCCTGGTGTCGGCGGCGAGGCTGGCGCTGGTATTGATCGGGTTGCTCATTGGATTAGATGATTTCGAGTTCGGCGCGCAGCGAACCGGCGGCCTTCATCGCCTGCAGAATCGCCAGCAGATCCTGCGGCGTGGCGCCGATCGCATTGAGCGCCTTGACCACATCGGCCAGCGAGGCACCGGCCTTGAGCAGCATGACCTGCCCGGGCTCCTTGGTGATTTCGATCTGAGAGCGCTGCGCCACCACCGTCTGGCCGCCCGACATCGGCGCCGGCTGGCTGATCACGGGCTCGCTATTGATCACTACCGACAGGTTGCCGTGCGATACCGCGCAGCTGTCGAGAGTGACGGCCTGGTTCATCACCACCGACCCGGTGCGGGCGTTCATGATGACCTTGGCGATGGTCTGCGCCGGCGTAACGCTGAGGCCTTCGAGCGTGCCGAGGAAGGCGACCCGCTGGTCGCTGCTCTCCGGCGTGCGCACGCGGATCACCCGGCCATCCTGCGCGGCGGCGGTGTCCGGTCCGAATTGACGGTTGATTGCGCTTACCACCCGGCTGGCTGTCGAGAAGTCGGTATCGTTCAGCTCGAGCGAGATCATGTTGCCCTGCCCGAGCGCGGTCGGCACCGCGCGCTCGACCGTCGCGCCGGCCGAGATGCGGCCCACGCTCAGATGATTGATCTGGGTCTTGCTGCCGGCCGCCGCCGCGCCGACGCCGCCCACCAGCACGTTACCCTGAGCCATGGCGTAGATCTGATTGTCGGCGCCCTTGAGCGGCGTCATCAGCAGCGTGCCGCCGCGCAGGCTTTTCGCATTGCCCATCGATGACACGGTGATATCCAGCATCTGTCCCGGCTGGGCGAACGCCGGCAGCGACGTGGTCACCACCACCGCCGCCACGTTTTTCAGCTGCAGGTTTATTCCGGGCGGCAGGTTCACACCCATTTGCTGCAGCATGCTTGCCACGCTTTGCACGGTGAACGGGGTCTGCGTGGTCTGGTCGCCGCTGCCGTCCAGGCCCACCACCAGTCCGTAGCCCATCAGCTGGTTCTGGCGCACGCCCTGGATGCTGGCGAGATCCTTGATGCGTTCGGCATGGCCGACGACCGGGGTCAGCAGGCAGCCGGCGCTCACCAGCAGCGACGCGAGCAGTTTGAGGGCGGAGGACAGGGCGATTTTTTCGGTTGTCATGGTTGCACGGTTACAGCGGCATCACGCTCAGGAAGAAGCGCGTCAGCATCGCCATCATTTCCGCCTTGTCGATCTGTGCATTGGTGCGGTATTCGACGCGCGCATCGGCGACCTGCGTCGACGACACCATGTTGCCGGCGCTGATGGTAGCGGGATTGACCACGCCGGAGAAGCGGATGAATTCCGAGCCGCGGTCGAGCGCCACCTGCTTCTCGCCGGCCACCACCAGATTGCCGTTGGGGAGAACCTCGGTCACAGTCACGCTGAGCTGGCCGGTGAAACTGTTGCTCGAATTGACGGCGCCCTCTTCCTCGTATGAATTCTTGGTCTGCGCGCTCGCGCTCAGGCGCGATGTGACGGACGAAAACAAACCGCCGAACACCACCGGCGCAGCGGCCGATACGCTGCCGCTCTTGCTGGCCGAGCTGTCGGCCTTCTTGCCGGCCGACGTTTTTTCGTTGATCGCGATGGTGAGAATGTCGCCAACCAGGCGCGCGCGCCGGTCTTCGAACAGCGGGCGATAGCTCGCCGCCTGGAAAATCGCGCCGTTGGCCGGTGCCGCGACCGGCGCCGGCTGCGGCCGCGCCGACGTCGGCTGGACCACGATGGAGCTGGGCGTCACCGCGCAGCCGGCGAGCGCCGCCAATGCCAGCGCGGCGATGGGCGAAAAAAGGCGCGACGAAAGACGCTGCTGCATCGTGTTCACCTTATTCCTCATAACTGGCTCAGGCGCTGCAACATCTGATCGGATGTGGTGATCGCCTTGCTGTTGATTTCATATGCGCGCTGGGTCTGGATCATGCTCACCAGCTCCTCGACCACGCTGACGTTCGAGGTTTCGACATAGCCCTGGACCAGCGCGCCGGTGCCGTTGGTTCCGGGGGTATTGACGTTGGGCGTGCCCGATGCGGAGGTTTCCACATACAGGTTTTCGCCCTTGCTCTCGAGGCCGGCCGGATTGATGAAGGTGGTCAGCTGCAGCGTACCCACCTGCACCGGCTGCGGATTGTTGGCCTGGGTGATCGAGACGGTGCCGTCGCGGCCCACGGTGAACGATTGCGCATCGGCCGGAATGGTGATCGCCGGCTGCACCACGAATCCGCTGGCGGTCACCAGCTGCCCCTGATTGTCGACCTGGAAGGAGCCGTCGCGGGTATATGCCGCGCTGCCGTCCGGCATCATCACCTGGAAGAAGCCGGCGCCGGAAATGGCGATGTCCTTGTTGTTGCTGGTCTGCTGCAGATTGCCCTGCGTGAAAATCTTTTCGGTGGCGACGGCACGCACGCCGGTGCCGACCTGCAGCCCGGAGGGCAGCTGGGTCTGCTGCGAAGTCTGTGCGCCCGGCTGGCGCATGGTCTGGTACAGCAGGTCTTCGAACACCGCGCGCGAGCGCTTGAAACCGCTGGTGCTGACGTTCGCGAGGTTGTTCGAGATAACGTCCATCTGCGTCTGCTGCGCATCGAGGCCTGTCTTGGAAATCCATAGCGAGCGAATCATGTTTTCTCCGGCGGTTGTTTTCTGTTGTTAGCGGCGGTCATGCTGCATTGTCAGGCAAGCCCGATCAACCCAAAGCGAGGAACTCATTGGCTTTGGTCGAGTTGTTCTCGGCGTTCTTCAGCATGTTCATGTGCAGCTCGAACTGGCGCGCCAGGCTGATCATGCTGACCATCGATTCCACCACGCTGACATTGCTGCCCTCCAGCGAGCCGCCGATCAGCGTCACGCCGGCATCGGCGTCGGCCGCGCCGCCGCCCTTCACGACGAACAGGCCGTCATCGCCGCGCACCATGGATTCCTGCGGCGGGTTGACCAGCTTGATGCGTCCGAGCACCGCGCTGGAACCGGGCGTGGCGCCGGCGGCGACCGTGGAAATGGTGCCGTCCTTGGCGATCGAAACGATCACATCGGGAGGAATGCTGATCGGGCCGCCATCGCCGAGCACGCTCAGGCCGCTCTGGGTGGTCAGCATGCCGTTTTCGTTCAGCTTGAGGCTGCCGTTGCGCGTATAGGCTTCGGAGCCGTCGGCGCGTTCCACCGCGATCCAGCCCTCGCCCTGCACCGCGACGTCGAGCGCGCGTCCGGTCTCCTGGATCGGGCCGGCGCGAAAATCCGCGCCTACCGTCGCGTCGACCACGAAGGTCCGTGTCGGCAAGCCGTCGCCGACCACCGGCACCGAGCGGAACGAGTCGAGCTGCGCGCGGAAACCGGTGGTGTTCGCATTGGCCAGATTGTTGGACACCGTGGCTTGCTGCTCCAGGATGTGCTTGGCGCCGCTCATCGCGGTATATATCAGACGATCCATGTTTTACTCCTGAACCGGTCAGCGCATGTTCACCAGGGTTTGCATGATCTGATCCTGGGTCTTGATGGTCTGCGCATTGGCCTGGTATACGCGCTGCGCGGTGATCATGTTGACCAGTTCGGCGGTCAGGTCGACGTTGGAGTCTTCCACCGCGGAGGCCTGCAATATGCCGAGGCTGCTGGTGCCTGGCTCGCCGGCCGTGGCCGGACCGGATTCGGCGGTGCCTTCCCACAGATTGTCCCCGAGCGGCTTCAGGCCGTTGGGATTGCGGAAATTGGCGAGGACGATCTGGCCGAGTTCGGCCGAACGGCCGTTGGTGTAGCGGCCGCTGATGACGCCGTCGTCGCCGACGCTGTACCCTGCCAGCCGGCCGGATGCATAACCATCCTGCTCCAGCGAGTTGACGCCGAACGGCGAACCGAACTGGGTGGTGCCTGTGAAGTCGAGCCTGATGGGCAGCGGATCGCGCGCGCCGTTATCGATTCCCATCGCCACCACGAACGGCATTACCGTCGAGCCGGTATCGATCTTGCCGCCGGTGGTGAAGTTCAGACGTCCGATCGGAGGAAGGACATCCTGGGTTCCGACCTGGGCCAGGGAAAGCCCGGTCTGATCAGCCAGCAGCTGCGCGTGATTGTCGGCCTCGTTGCCGTTCTTGGCCGCGCCGTTGATGCTGATCGTGATCGGAGCGGATGCCGGCGTGTTCGTCAAGACCAGCTGGCCCCCGACCACGCTGGCCTTCACGCTGATCCCGACCATGTTGATCGCTTGCGCGACATTTCCCAGATGTGCCGCCGCGTCGTTGACTCCGCCCGTCACCCGGCCGACGCTAACACCGTTGATCGAGAAGGTGCCGGCGGGTATGTCGGTGAGCTTCTTGAGAGTGCCGCTCGCGGTCAGGGGGGCTGGCCCCGGCGAGACGAAAGGCGTGCCTTCCGTGAAGCCGACCGCCTCGCCGTCGTTGGTCGCGTAGATATCCCAGCTGTTCGGCGCGGTCTTCACATAAAAGGTCTGCAGTACGTGCGGATTGCCCTGGCTGTCGAACACCGACACCGAGGTCGCATTGTTGTAGCTCAGCGGATCGCTGACCGAAAACGGCACGGTGGGAACGGCCGCGCGCGCATCCATCTGCAGTTCGGCCTTTACTTCGGTGGTGACTTTCGGATCGATGTCCTTGGTGCTCATGTCGAGCGGAACGACGCTGCCGGTCTGCCGCACGCCGGCCTCGTTCACCGCGTAGCCCATCAGCTTGGCGCCGTTGGCGTTGACGATCTCGCCCACGTCGTTCAGATGGAACTGGCCGTTGCGGCTGTAGGCGCGCGAGCCGTCGCTGACCTGGATCTGGAAAAATCCGCCGCCGTTGATCGCGATGTCGAGCGGATTATTCGATGCCGTGAGATTGCCCTG
>JAQGLQ010000218.1 GCA_028292785.1 Noviherbaspirillum sp.
CAAGGGCGCGTTTGCACTGACTGAAATACTGCTGAAAGAAGCGTCGTCTGTCGACCGACAGGGCGGTTTTAAATCAGGACAGCGGATGATGGTGAAAGTCAGTGATTTTTCGGGGTCGGGCTGGGGCTGGGCTAACCAGGCGGACAGCTGGCAGGAAACAGGAGACTTCACCTTGCTCGATGCGCTTACTACACTACGTAACCTTTAGGCCGAATCCAACTGAGCCAACATAATTTCCAGAAACGGAATGGCAAACGCTTTATATCGCATGGAACAGGAAAACGATGTCGACCCTGCAATGTCGATAATTCGCCCGTAAATCATCTGAGCCAGCCCGCCCGCAACGCGCGGGCAGTGCCATGGTCGTAGATGACTTCAACTTCGCTGTCGGGGATCGGCTGCGAATGCTCACAGGACGCGGGGACAGCAAACCGTCAAGCACGCGCTCGCTCCGCTACCTGCAAAGCATCATCTTTATTTTTTATCATTGACCTCCTTGAACTCCGCATCCATCACGTCGTCCTGCGGCGATTGCCGCGCCTCCGCTCCGGCCGCCGCGGCGCTTGCCGCCTGCTGAGTCGAATCGTCGGCATACATTTTTTCACCGAGCTTTTGCGACGCGGTCGATAGCGCCGCCATCTTGGCATCGATCACCGACTTGTCGTTGCCTTTCAATGCATCCTCCAGTTCCTGCAGCGCGGTTTCGATACGCTGTTTTTCGGCAGGATCTACCTTGTCGCCATATTCCGCCACCGCCTTTCTGACCGAGTGCGCCAATGCATCGCCCTGGTTGCGGGCGTCGGCGACTTCCTTCAGCTTCCGGTCGTCGTCCGCATGCAGTTCCGCATCCTTCACCATTTTCTGGATTTCGGATTCGGTCAGGCCCGAATTTGCCTTGATGGTGATCTTGTTTTCCTTGCCGGTCGCCTTGTCCTTGGCGCCGACATGCAGGATGCCATTGGCGTCGATATCGAAGGTCACTTCGATCTGGGGCATGCCGCGCGGCGCGGGCGCGATCCCCTCCAGGTTGAACTCGCCGAGCAGCTTGTTACCGGCCGCCATCTCGCGCTCGCCCTGGTATACCTTCACGGTGACCGCCGGCTGATTGTCTTCCGCCGTGGAATACACCTGGCTGAATTTGGTCGGAATGGTGGTGTTCTTTTCGATCATCTTCGCCATCACGCCGCCCATTGTTTCGATGCCGAGTGACAGTGGCGTCACATCGAGCAGCAGCACATCCTTGCGCTCGCCGGACAGCACCGCGCCCTGGATCGCCGCTCCCAGCGCGACCGCTTCATCGGGGTTGACGTCCTTGCGCGGCTCTCTGCCGAAAAATGCCTTCACCCGCTCCTGCACTTTCGGCATGCGCGTCTGGCCGCCGACCAGAATCACGTCGTTGATGTCTTCCACCTTCAGCCCGGCATCCGCGATCGCCGTGCGGCAAGGTTCGATGGTCGCCTCGATCAGTTCCTCGACCAGCGATTCCAGCTTGGCGCGGGAGATCTTCATGGTCATGTGCACCGGAGCGCCGTTGGCCATGGCAATGTAGGGCTCATTGATTTCGGTCTGCTGGGTGGACGACAGCTCGATCTTGGCGCGCTCGGCGGCGCTCTTGATACGTTGCAAGGCGATCGGATCCTTGCCGAGATCGACACCATTGATCTTCTTGAATTCATCGATGATGTAATTGATCAGGCGCTGGTCGAAATCCTCGCCGCCCAGAAAGGTATTGCCGTTGGTCGACAGTACTTCGAATTGCTTCTCCGCCCCCATCTCGGCGATTTCGATGATCGAGATATCGAAGGTGCCGCCGCCCAGGTCGTACACCGCGATCTTGTGGTCGCCCCTGGTCTGCTTGTCCATCCCGAACGCGAGCGCCGCGGCGGTCGGTTCGTTGATGATGCGCTTGACGTCAAGGCCGGCGATCCGTCCGGCATCCTTGGTGGCCTGCCGTTGCGAGTCATTGAAATACGCCGGCACGGTGATTACGGCTTCGCTCACCGTCTCGCCCAAATAATCTTCCGCGGTCTTTTTCATCTTGCGCAGGACTTCGGCGGAGACCTGCTGCGGCGCCAGCTTCTTGCCGCGTACTTCGATCCAGGCATCGCCGTTGTCGGCTCGGACGATCCTGAAAGGCATCAGCTTGATATCCTTCTGCACTTCGGGCTCTTCGAACTTGCGGCCTATCAGGCGCTTGACCGCGTACATCGTGTTTTCCGAATTGGTCACCGCCTGGCGCTTGGCCGGTGCGCCGACCAGGATTTCGCCATCTTCCTGATATGCAACGACCGACGGCGTGGTCCGCTGCCCTTCCGAATTTTCGATGACTTTAGGATGGCCGCCTTCGACTACAGCGACGCAGGAATTGGTGGTGCCCAAATCGATGCCGATAATTTTGCTCATGGTATTCACCTCGATAACTGTTTTTACCTGGAAGCGCGGCACGCGCCTCCCGCTTCACTGCGTTCATCAGGCTGTCATGGTGCTGCTTGCGGCGCCTTCTGCTGCGAAACCGTCACCAGAGCCGGCCGCAGCAGCCGGTCGGCGATCATATAGCCCTTCTGAAGCACGTTGACGATGGTGTTCGCATCCTGTTCCGCCGGGATCATCGAGATAGCCTGATGCCGTTCCGGATCGAGTTTTTCTCCCGGCGCGGGGTTGATCTCGACCAGCCGGTTGCGCTTGAACGCCGAAGACAGTTGCTTCAATGTCATGTCGACGCCTTCCTTCAGCGATTCGGTCGACGGCGTGTCTATTTCGAGGGCACGCTCCAGGCTTTCCTTCACCGGAACCAGCGCATCGGCGAATTCCTCGATCGCGAACTTGTGCGCGCGCGCCACATCGTCCTGCGCGCGACGCCGGATATTCTCGGCATCCGCCCGTGCCCGCAGCAGCGCCTCTTCCATTTCCGACACCCTCTTTTCCGCGTCGGCCAGCTTCTGTTCGATTTGCGGTTCTTCGGTTGAAACGCCCTGCGCGCCCTCGCCTTCCTGCACGGCGGGGCCATCCGGCTTTTTTTGCTCCTGTGGCTGTTCCTGGTTCTGCATTTGCGATGCTCCTGCCTATAAATTCCGATAGTTCCGATGCCGAAACCGGACGGTTGAATGACGAACCCTGCATCGAAATTTCGACATCTTTTAGACGGCATATATCCATGGCCGCAGACTATTTCGGCGGGTGGCCGCCGCAGTGGAACCAGCGGGCAGGCAGGCACGGCGCATCCGGGATGGCCGGATGCACAGCCGCCGAGAGTTTTCGCACACGATTCCCCTATATCTGCGAAAATTCGTTCTTTGATTTTTTCGGGGCGCAAGTATTCCACCCGGATGTCTTTCCCGCCGCCCGCCTTAGTCCCGCCCGATGCCAGCACAGCGGCATCGCTTCCGACCGAACGGCGGACGCGAAAGATGCCGCTCCGAGGGTGGCCACCTCGTCGCCCTGCACCCGAATTCACTGGAGATTCGCATGAAATTACGTTTCCCCATCGTCATCATCGACGAAGACTTCCGCTCCGAAAACACATCCGGCCTCGGCATCCGGGCGTTGGCCGCTGCGATGGAAAAAGAAGGTATGGAAGTATTGGGCGTGACCAGCTACGGCGACCTGTCGCAGTTCGCGCAGCAGCAGTC
>JAQGLQ010000239.1 GCA_028292785.1 Noviherbaspirillum sp.
CGCCGCGATATTGCCGAGCGCGCCGGGCTTGTTGTCGACATAGATGGTCTGGCCGGTGGTTTTTTCCATGTGCTGCGCGATCTGGCGCGCCACATTGTCGATGCCGCTGCCGGCCGGATAGCCGAGCACCATGCGGATGGGCTTCGATGGGTAGGCCTGGGCCGATACGTCCAAAGCCACGGCGAATAGTGCAAGCGCGGCAATGCTTAGAAAACGTCTTCTCATGTCGTCTGCCTCTCGATTTATTGGAATGGCCTTGCGGGCCTTTTTATGGGCTTTTGGGTAGTGCGCTTAAAACCGGCGATGAAGATTCTTATACATAGAACGTTTCCTGCTCCTGCAAGGGGTGTGGCTGCGTTTCGCGACGAATCGTGAAGGCCGCGCTCTAGTGCTCCAGCCAATCTCTCGCCGCCTCCACCCGCCCCCTGCATTCTCCAAACCCTATCGGCACCGCGTTCCCCCGCGTCGCGCGCGCCTTGAGAATGATCTCGTCGCCATCCGCCAGGGCGGTGCGGAATTCCCCTTCGCCTACCGGCAGCGGATCGGCGCCGGCATTCGTCAATTCGGTGATGCAGGCGCGCGATTCATCGCTGGCGCCGGAAATCGTGCCGCTGCCGATCAGGTCGCCGGGGCGCAGATTGCAGCCGTTGCTGGCGTGATGGGTCAGCATCTGGCCGAAGGTCCAGTAAAGGTTCTGCAGGTGCGTTTGCGTGATGCGCACCGGCCCGCGTTGCGCGGTGCGCCCGGCCGCCGTGGAGATCCATGCTTCGAGCGCGATGTCGATGCCGCCTTCGGCCTGGTCGGCCGCGCCATGCAGATGCGGCAGCGGCGCCGGGTCGCCGGCAGGACGCCGCGGCGCGGGCAGGCGGAACGGCGCGAGCGCTTCCTCGGTGACGATCCACGGCGAAATCGAGGACATGAAACTCTTTCCGAGGAATGGGCCAAGCACCTGCTCCCACCACTGGATGCTCTTGGCGGACCAATCGTTCAATAGGCAGTAGCCGAAGATGTGATCGCGCGCGGCGCTGATCGGAATCGGTTCGCTCAAGGCATTGCCTCGCGCCACGAATGCCGCAAGTTCCAGTTCGAAGTCGAGCATGGGCGCCGGACCGAAAACAATCTCGCCGCGCGCATTCCTGTACTGTCCGTTCGGACGCACGACGCTCGCGCCGCTGACGCGGATCGAGGAAGCGCGTCCATGGTAGGCAACCGGCAGCGACTTGAACGCGGCGGGCAACGGTTCTTTCAGGCCCTTGAAGCGGCCATGCCGTTCCGTATGGTGCAGCGAAGTCAGGAAGTCCGAGTAATCGCCGATCTGACACGGCAGCTCCATCGTCGCCTGGTCCATCGGCACCAGGATCGCATCGGCCATGTCGCGCGCCCGCGCCGGGCCATCGGCCTTCAGCAGATCGGATATATCGCGGCGCAGAGCCGATGCATAGCGTGCTTCGAGCGCCATCAGGCCGTTCAGCGTTCCGCCTTCGGCGGCGCGGGCGGCGGTGGCGGCATCGCCTTCGAGCAGCCCGGTCCGCAAAAGCGCCGGCAGGTCGGCGATACAGTCGCCGATCGCCACGCCGGCGCGCTTCGCGCCGCCCGCGCTGAACACGCCGAACGGCAGATTCTGAATCGGGAAATCGCAGTCCGGCCGGTTGGCTGAGTCGAGCCAGGAACGGCGTGCGGGATCATGCGTCGGATTGAGTGCCATCATCTGTTCACCGTGGCGGTGCGACGCGATTTTTCGCTGGTCCATTGGTCGAGTTCGGCGCGCGCCGTCGCCCTGTAGCCGCGGTGCTGCTCATCGGTGCCGGTAGGCACGGTGAATTCAAGGCGGAAGCCGTTCGGGTCGAAGAAATAGATCGATCGCACGAAGTGATGATCGGTGACGCCGACCACCGGCACGCCAGCCGCTTCGAGGCGGCGCTTCATGTCGGCCAGTTCTTCGAGCGAGCCGAGCCGCAGCGCGATGTGATTGACCCATGCCGGGGTGTTGGCGGAAGGCGCCGCCGTCTGGCCATCGCCGAGGTCGAAGAAGGCGATGCTGGAACCGTCGGCCATCTCAAAGAACAAATGCACGTAAGGACAGTATTCGCCGGTGCTGGGGACATGGTCGAGCCGGATCACATGAACCAGCGGCAGTCCAAGCAGATCCTCGTAGAACCGGCGCGTCTCTTCCGCGTCGCGGCAGCGCCAGGCGAAATGATGCAGGCCTAGTATGGCCGGGGGCGTGGGCATGGCGCTCTCCTCCTCTCATGGATGCGGCGCAGCGGCGCATCACAGTTCCACTGCATCGACATCGTATTTGAACAGCCATTCGTAGCGTTCCTTGATCTTTTCCTCGGTCCACTCGCGATTGACGTATTCATGCGCGCCTCCCGCGCTGGCGAGCGCGGGATTGTGGAAGCGCTTGGTGTTGGCGGCCGATCCGGTCACCACGCGCGCGGTGCGTTCCTTGCGCGCGTCTTCATAGCGCTGCAGTGCCCGCGCGATATCGTCGGGATATTTCTCGAGTGCGCGCGCCAGGATATAGCCGTCTTCGATTGCCATCGCCGCGCCCTGCGCCAGAAACGGCAGCGTCGGATGGCAGGCGTCGCCCAGCAGCGTGACATTGCCGCGCATCCAGGTCTGCATCGGATCGCGCACCTTCAGCACCCATTTATATGGCGTTTCGATAGCGTTGATCAAAGTGCGCACTTCCTCATGCCAGCCTTCGAAATCGCTCAGGCATTCTTCGCGCGTGCCCTGCTCCGACCACGACTCCACTTCCCAGCGGTTGCCTTCGACGGCGCCGACGAAGTTGATCAGTGCGCCGTTGCGCAGCGGGTACTGGATCACGTGGGCCCCCGGGCCGACCCAGTTGGTGCCCCAAGGCGCGCGCAGGGGCTCGGGCAAGGCCGAAGCCTTGATCACGCCGCGCCATGCCATCACGCCGGAGTAGCGCGGCGCGTCGGGACCGAACAGGATTTCCCTGGTGATCGAATGCACGCCGTCGGCGCCCACCGCGACGTCGGCTTCATAGGTATTGCCGCGCGCGGTGCTGATCCTGACGCGGCTTCCGTTCTGCTCGATGCCGGTGACTTTTTCGTTGAGCCGGATCGCATCGGGTTGCAGACGCGTCACGCCGTCCGCCAGTACCTGATGCAGATCGGCGCGATGCATGGTGAGATAGGGATAGCCATAGCGTTCGCGCGATACCGCGCCAAGATCGAACAGCGGCCAGATCTGTCCGGTGTTCCAGAGCCGCACCCGCTTGCCGAGCGGCTCCGAAGCGGCCTTCTCCAGCGCCTCGTCCAGCCCGAGACGGTACAGCACGCCGGTGGCGTTCGAACTCAGCTGCACGCCGGCACCGATCTCCTTCAGCGCCGCGGCCTGTTCGAGGACGATGACCTCGAACCCTTTTTTCAGCATGGCCAGCGCGGCGGTCAATCCGCCGAGGCCTGCTCCGATGATGGCAATTCTCATGTGGGCGTCATATGTTCATTTGCGCGAGCTGCGTCGGCTTCAATATAAAGAATCAGGCCGCGCCGCAGAAGCAAAAAGAATCTATCGCTTGATCGAAGAACCCGAATAATTCACTGCGGCACTTGCGTGCCGGCGGGTCCGCCATGGTGAAAGCGCTCGGCGACCTCCCTCAATACCTGCGAGAACTGTGCGATGACGCCGCTATCCCCGCGCCCGGCTTGCATGATGCAATAGAAGGCGAATTCCACCGGCGGCTCGATCGGATCGAGACGCACGCGGAAGCGCCGGCAGGTGGCTTCCGATATCGAAGGCAGGATCGCAATGCCGAAGCCGGCATCCGCCATGGCGATGGCCGTTTCGAGGTGCGACACCACGATGCGCCTGCCGGGCGCCACCTGCTCGTTGGCGAGATTTTCATCGATCAGCCGCTGGATCGGATTGTCGTCAGGAAGGCAGATCAGGGGCAGCCCCTGGAAAGCGCGCCAGGTGACCTCGTATCGACTGAAGTCGGGCCAGCATACTCCCTCGCCCTGCGCGGATGCCACCACCAGCCGCGTTGGAAAGATCGGCACCCGGTCGATGCCGGACGCCTTTGCGAAGAACGCGCCGAACGCGGCGTCGAGTTCGCCGCTCTCCACCAGGCAAAGCAGTTCCGCCGGCGGCCGGTCGCTCATCTCGACGTGTACCGATGGATACAGCATGGAAAAGGTTTTCAGCACCTCGGGCATCAGGCTGACCGCAATATGGGGCGTGACGCCGACTCGCAGCGCGCGCTGTTCGGCGCGTCCGATGCGGGCGAGTTCAACCGCCGCATTCTCGATGGTTGCGACAATATGGGCGGCCGTCGGCAGGAAAATCCGGCCCGCTTCCGTCAGTTTCACCGTGCGCGTGGTGCGGTCCAGCAGGCGGCATTGCAGCTGCGTTTCGAGTTCACGGATGATGGCCGACAGTGCGGCCTGGCTCAGGTGCAGTCGTTGTGCCGTCTTCGTGAAGCTGGAACTGTGGGCGACGCCGAGAAAGACCCTGAGCTGACGCAGAGAAAGATTCATCGGCGCGCGCCCCGTCCGTGGAACTGTCTCCTGAAGTGTTCCATTTTTAATAATAGGTAGGGGAATGGCAGGACCTATTCTGGCACAGGTCACCGCCATCGACACTCAGGCCAGCTTTACTGCGGCTGAATACCGGCCTCGCGCATCACTTTCGCGAACTCCACCAGTTCCGACTGGATGCGCTTGCCCATTTGCTCGGGAGTGCTCGGCATTATTTCCGCACCCAGCGACGCGGCCAGTTCGAGGATTTTCGGCGAGCGCTGCACCTGCGCGATTTCGTTGTTGAGACGGTCGACGATGGGCTTGGGCATGCCGGCCGGCCCGACGATGCCGAACCAGACTTCCAGGGAAAGGCCGGGCAGCGTTTCGCTCATCAACGGCAGGCCGGGAGCCGCCTGTTCCATACGCTTTTCGGCGGATGAAGCCAGCACGCGCAGCCGGTTCTGGCGCACATGGGGCAATGTCGACGCGCCGCCCTCGAACATGATGTCGACCCGGCCGCCCAGCACATCCGCGATTGCCGGCGCGCTTCCCTTGTACGGCACTTTCATGAAGCGGACGCCGGCACGCGACTCGAACATTTCCGACATGAGATGGGTCGATGTGCCTTCGCCGATGGTGGCGACCGACAGGGTTCCAGGCTTGGCTTTGGCCAGCACGATCAGTTCCTTCACCGACTTCGCCTCGACCGATGGATGGACCACCAGGAACAGCGGCGAGGAGAACAGCACCGAGATCGGCGAGAAATCCTTTACCACATCATAGGGCAGCGACTTGCGGGCGATGGTGTTGAGCACCAGGCCCGATTGCGTTCCCATGAACAGCGTGTAACCGTCGGCAGGCGCCTTGGCCGCCGCCGCCGCGCCGATGGCCTGGCTGGCTCCGGGCATGTTCTCGATGACCACCGGCTGGCCGAGACGCTCGGTCAGCCCTTGTCCGACGGCGCGTGCGAAACTGTCGCCGAGGCCGCCCGGCGAATAAGGAACGATGAACCTGATCGGACGATTGGGATAGCCGGCGGTACCCTGCGCATGCGCCGTCGGCGCCAGCCAGGGCAGCGCGCAGCAGGATACCAGCAGCGCGCGCGCCAACAGGCGCCGGGACGGCGACGGCCGTCCTTCCTGCATTGATACGGACGAACCGCGTATCGATACGGCAGTTTTCATTTAGTCTCCTTGCCAGTCTGCTTGTTATACGGATTGGTACCGAAACCAAAGCCGGTCATGCGAACCGGTACCGTCCCTCTTCGTCCCGCGTGACGCTGCGGGTGGATTCGATGTCTTCGAGCCAGCGCACCACCTCCCGGCCATCGCCGGTCCCGGCCGCGGCCATCAGTTCGGCGAAGCGCTTGGGGCCGTCCTCCAGCGCCGCTTCCAGCGAGGGGAAGCGCGGTCCGTCATAACGCGGCGGCGCCGGCACGCGGTGCTCGATCGAGCGCACGGCGCCCGGACGCAGGAACGGCAGGGTCAGGTCGAAACCAGCCTTGGCAGTGTGATGGGAGCCGCCAAGCGAGGGATCGAGAGGCATCGCGCGCAGCCCGCTCTGCACCACCAGATCACGGTCGGCCTGGAAGCGGGTCGCCAGCGCCCATTCCATCTGTGCATCGGAAAAGATATCGATATCGGGATCGACCACGAACACATGCTTGACATTGGCAAGGCAGGCGAACACTGCCGCGATCGCATTGCGGGCTTCGCCCGGCACCCGCTGATTCAGCGCGATCCGCACATTGAACATGCCGCCGGTGGCCGCATCCGCATACACCGCCTTGACCTCGCGCACCGCGACTTCGAGCGCGCGCCATACCGTGACCTCGGTGCGCAGCGCGCACAGCTGCGCCGTATCGGTATGCGCCATGGTGCGGCCGCTGATGGTCGAGGTCTGGAACACCGGGTCGCGCCGATGGGTGATGGCCGTCAGGTGAAACAGCGGATTCCTTTTCACGCCGCCGTAGTAGCCGAGGAATTCGCCGTACGGCCCTTCGGCCTCCACATGGCCGCGCTCGTCGAAATATCCTTCGAGGATGTATTGCGCGTCGGCCGGCACGCGCAGATCGCTGGTGACGCATTTGACGACGCCCAGCGGCGCTCCCCGCAGCGCCGCGATCAGCGCCAGTTCATCGGTCGGAATGCGCATGGTGGCCGCCACATGATCGGTCGGGTGGGTGCCCACCGCGAACGCGACCGGCACACGCTCTCCCCGGCCCGCGCGCTCGAGATAGATGGCGCGCAGGTCGGACGGCGCCACCAGGTCGACGCCTGCGGTCTGCCGCCCCCGCAGCATGAGCCGGCGCACGCCGACATTGGTCCAGCCGGTATTCGGATCGAGCACGAAATCGATCGAGGACGAGATATAGGGCGCGCCGTCGAGTCCATGCTGCAGATGCACCGGCAAGGCGGTGAGGTCGCAGTCCTTGCCGGTCAGCACCACCTGCTGCACCGGCGCGGCTTCACGCGGGACTTCGACCACCTCGCCCTTGCGGCGCAGGCGCGCCAGGATCACTTCGAGCAGTTTGCCGGGTGTGGTGTCGAAGGCGCGCGCCAGGCGCTCCCGGCTTGCGGCCACATTGCCGCACAGGGGCACGCCTTCGCCGGCCGGACGCCTGAACAGCACCGCCTTCGGATTTCCTTCGAGGCGGGCGGCGACCGCGGCCAGTTCGATTGCCTCATCGACGCGCTCGATCTCATCATCGCCGAGCTGATCGAGAAAGCGGCGCAGATCGAAACGCTCCATATCCGGTTGCGTCGCGGCATGCGCCTCGTCCTGCCTGAATTGCGCTGAATCGGAACTCGGCCTCATGTCTGTCTCCCTGATCTTGATATTGGAACAGCCTGTTCGGCAGCAGGCAAACCGGTAATCTAAATCACCGGGAGACGGAACAGAAGCAACAATAAACGATCGATTAATTGGAAAAAGTGATTAATCGGGTAGCCGCTTGCAGCTCTTAGAACGCATGACTGTACTGCACGCTTAATATGTTCACGTTGTTCTCGTAATTGCCGGTCAGCCTGCCTCCGAGCGTTTCCGTCTTGTCGATCGACGAGTCCTTGACGAACAGGTGCGCATAACCGAAGTCCCATGCGCCGTTCGCCGAAGGCTTGTACTGTGCACCGATGCTGAGCCAGACGCGATTGTTATCGGGAATGCGCGGCGTGCGGAATTCGCTGCGGACCGGCGACTGGTCATAGGCGACCCCGGCGCGCAGCTTCCATATGTCGGTATAGCGGTAATTCGCGCCGAAGGCAACGCGCACCGTGTTGCGCCACTGCTCGGGAGTGACGCTGTCAGGGATACCGCTGTTGAACCGTATCCGCAGTTCGCGGAAGCGGTTCCAGCGCATCCAGGTCAGATCGCCCATCACCGACCAGCGCGGATCGATATCCGCATAGGCGCTGAAGCTGAGCGATTCCGGAAGGTCGACGTTGGCGCTGGCGCCGGTGTTGACGAAGCCGGCCCCCGTGATCAGCGCGGCCGGGGTGCCGGCGGGCGTGCTGAAGCTGGCGTCGCCGGAAAGCCCATGGCTGATTTTCGATCGGTAGGCGGCCCCAAAGCGGGTTGCATTGGTAGGCGAGTACAACACGCCAAGGTTGAAGCCGTATCCCCAGTCGTCGCCCGACACTGTCACGCGGCCATCGCTGGCCTGCGGACGCAGGCCGAGAGCCGTGCACGCGGCTCCCACCCTGACGGCGCAGATGGTACCGACATCGATGGCGCGCGACAGCTCGACATCCACGTACTGGGCGCTGATGCCCGCACCGAACGACAGCGAATCATTGACGCGGTACGAGAGCGTGGGGTTGATGTTCACGCTCTTGAGTTCAGAGGTCAGTGCCTGGTAGCGGCCCACCCAGCCGTCGTCATATTCGGTGCGCAGGCCGAACGGCGACTGCACGCCGATGCCGAAACGCAGCTGCGGATTGAACGGCAGGTCCATGGCGTAATACAGCGCGGGTACGGCTGCCCAACTGCCCGCATCGCCGCCATTGCCGCCCGTGAGCGCGATACCGGGAGCGAAGCTCGAGCCGCGATTCCCGAATTCCGCGGAAGGCCGGATCGCGGAAAGCGCTCCCATGAACTGGCGCCCGCGCATGCGCGACAGGCCCGCCGGATTGAAGTAGATGGTGCTGAGGTCTTCAGCCGCCGCCGCTCCTCCGGCATGAGCGTTGCCAACGCTGGCAGCCCCCATTTCGTTGAGCGCAAACCCGCCCGCACGGGCGGCGCCATGCATCAGGAGGAAGCTGACCAAAGGGATAGCGGCGGCAAGTGCGAAGCGGACGCATCTCATACAAGGCTCCTTTTTGCTGGACAAGTCTTGGGGCATTCAGGTGCACTACCGCAAAACAAGCCATGACTTCGATCGGATTGGAAATCTGCGAGGGACTGCAAGCGCTTTTGCAGTGTTCGATATTTTGCAACACCTTTATTTGACGCTTATCAATTGCATGCTTCATTCAGGAAACAGATTCCGCATCGGCTTCGTTAACACCTTGACATTCTTTGCTATCCTGCTGTTGTAACGAGACGGCATTAAAGCGCTCTGTTTTCCCATCTGCCTGCACGCAAGAACGAGTCACCGCCGCTACAGGCTACAATTGCCGTTTGGAAAACTCCGACTGCTTTTTGAACATTTCCTCATGCATCAACCCATGCTTTGCCTGAATCGTCACGGCGAGAGCTTGCCGGATCTCATTCTTCAGTCAACGATCATATGTACACAAAGCTAACGTCCGAACCGCTGTCCTCCGCCCGCGCGGTACTACGCACGCTGGCTGATTCCGCCACGATAGCCGCATGGATGACCGATGCATCCGGCGTCTGCATCTCCCTGGAGGGGGAAGCCGCCGCGCTTTTCGACCGCTGCGAGAAGTTGCGCTTTGACGCGTGGGCGGAATTCATCGCGTACGAGGACCGCGCGGCTGCCGTCGCCGCGCATGCGAAGGCCAACGCGGCACGCAGAGATTATCGGCTCGAATACCGGATCGTGCGAAGCGACGGCACGATGCGCTGGCTGACGCATTGCGGCGCTCCGCGCTTTTCGGCGAGCGGCGACTTCCTCGGTTATTGCGGGGTGATTCTGGATATCGTCGACCGCCAGGCGCGCGATGAACTGCGCAAGAATGAAGCGCGCTTTCGCGACCTCACCAACCTGTCCTCCGACTGGTATTGGGAAACCGACGAGAACGGGCACTTCTCTTTTGTTTCCGAGGGCGTGCGCAACCTCTTCGGCTTCGAACCCTCCGAACTGCTCGGCAAGACGCGCGCCGATTTCGCTCGCGACCGGAACGATCCCGGCCTGCTGGAATACACGGCGAGGTTCGCCCGGCGGGAGCCATTCAAGGATATCCGTTACCCGGTGAACGGATCGAGCAAAGGCACCATGCGCTTTGCGAATATCTCGGGAGCGCCGGTGTTCGAAGACGGCGTGTTCAAAGGCTTTCGCGGTGTCGGACGCGACATTACGGATGAGATCGAGGTCGCCGGGCAGCTTGCCTTGCTGGCGGCCGAGAACAAGGCGCTGGTCGAGAACTCGCTCGACATGCTGTCCGTATTCGACGAGCAGGGCCGCTTCGTGCGCATGAATGAAGCGGTCATCGACATACTCGGATACGAGCCGCATGAAATGATCGGACGGCCCTACGTCGATTTCATCCATCCCGACGACATGGAAAAAATCACGGCGATCGAAGCCGGCCTGCGCACCGGCAAGAACACCGTGTTGAATATCGAAAGCCGCTGGCTGCGCAAGGACGGCGGCATTTCCCACCTTTCATGGGCGGTGCGCTGGTCGGACGACAAGAGAATGAATTACGCCACCGCGCGCGACGTCACCGAAACGTTTCGCGCGCGCAGCGAGCTGCAAAAGTCGAAGGACCACCTGCACCTGATGCTGGAAACCATCGGCGACGCTTTCTTCGCGATCGACCGCGACTGGCGCGTCGTCTATGCCAACCAGAAAACCGCCGATTTCGTCCGCCGCTCGCGCACGGCGCTGATCGGCAACATCATCTGGGATGCGATTCCCGAAATTCTCAACTCCGAGGCATTCGGCTATTACAAATATGCAATGGAAACGCGCACAAGCGTCAGCTTCGAGACGTTCTACGAACCGGCCGGAGCCTGGGTCGAAGCGCGCGCCTATCCGCTCGAAGACGGACTGTCGGTGTACTTCCATGACATCAGCGCGCGGCGCGAAGCGCAACGGGTCATCCACAAGAGCGAGCAGCGCTTCCGCGAACTGATCGAAATGACGCCGGCCGGCTATCTGTTGACCGATGAAGCCGGGAAACTGACCAACGTCAACCCGGCGCTATGCCGGATGTCAGGCTACGCTCAGGAAGAACTCATCGGCCGCAGCATGTCGTTGCTGTTCCCGCAATGTCCGTGCAACGGCGCGCTGTTCGTGCGCGGCGGCGCTCATTCGATCCATGGCGCCGAGGCGGCGATCCTGCACAAGCAAGGGCACTATGTGTATGTGCTCCTCAATGCGAACGTCGAGCGCGACGCCGGCGGCC
>JAQGLQ010000249.1 GCA_028292785.1 Noviherbaspirillum sp.
CATGTCGGTAGTCGATCTCGGACGCGCGGTGCGGGCGGCGCGCAGCTAGGGCCGTTTCATTACCGCAGCACCTTGAGATCGACCTGCACGCTCTGGTCGCCCCCTGTCAGCCAGATCTGTCCATCCTGAATCGTGCATTGGAGCTGCATCGAGCGCTGCGCCAGCCTGGCGAGCGCGAGACTGGCCTCCACCGGGATGTTCATCACGCTCAGGTTTTTCGCGCGTTCGAGTTTGCTCCCGATCTGGTTCCACCAAATGGGGCTGCTGCCGCCATAGGAATAGATGACCACCTTGCCGGCGCGGCCGCATGCTTTCAGGATGCGCCTCTCCTCCGGGTGCCCGACATCGATCCATAAATCGATCGCGCCCGTCAGGTCCTTCTGCCAGAGATCGGGTTCATCATCAGCGCTCAGCCCCTTGCCGAAGGTCAGCGCTTCATGCGCATGCACAGCGAACGCAAGCACACGCACCATCATGCGTTCGTCGGTTTCCGAAGGATGCCGCGCAATGGTAAGAAGATGGCCGCCATAATAATGACGGTCCATGTCCGCGACTTGAATTTCAGCTTTGAAAATGGTTGCTTTAAGGGCCATGGCAAATACGATCGGACTGAGGTTAACGCCGCACGCAAATGTGTCGCGGCGGGAACGAAGGCTAACATTGAAATTGAAATCTGTGTCTCTTCATATTGGAATCACCATGCAAAACACCGATCCGCATTCCGCTTCAGACAGCGAGATCATCGAGGCGACAAAAACATGGCTGGAAAAGGCCGTGATCGGGCTGAACCTGTGCCCCTTCGCCAAGGCCGTCCATATAAAAAACCAGATCCGCTATACGGTCACCGCAGCGCGCACCACGGAAGAACTGCGGGCGGATCTGTCGCGGGAACTCCAGCTGCTCGCCGCAGCGGACCCGGACAGCATTGACACTGCCCTGCTAATCCATCCGCATGTGCTGACCGATTTCCTGGACTATAACGATTTCCTCGACACCGCCGACGAGTTGGTCGAGCAGCTCGGCCTCGAGGGGCATATCCAGGTTGCCAGCTTTCATCCGGATTATCAGTTCGCAGACTCGGGACCGGATGACATCGAGAACCATACCAACCGTTCTCCGTATCCCATGCTCCATCTGCTTCGCGAAACCAGTGTCGAACGTGCGGTGGCTGCTTTCCCCGACGCCGGAGAAATTTTCGAAAAGAATATGGAGACCATGCGCAAGCTGGGGCATGAGGGCTGGCGCCGGCTGTTTCCTCGCTGACGGGTGCGGATCGGGTTACTCAGCCAATTTTCCGATCTTGCATTATTAACAAATATTATTTGGAGAAATTGTAAATTAGCCAGTGTATGTATTGCTTTTTTGGAATTTATTTATTATATTGCCATCGTACAACACGCTGATTCTTTATGCCCTGCAATTAAATGGTTACCGGCTTGGCGTGATAAATGGTTTCTGATGTCGTTGTGCTCTATCTAAAGCCCGGAAATCCGCCGATTTCTCTTATCACAAACCTGTGGACGGAATTATTGAACTATGACTACTCACACTGACGCTTCCCCGCCGAGCCGCAACCGCCTTGCCGACCAAGTCGCCTATGACCCGAATAATTTGCTGGATGCGCTGATCGAAAAGCTCAATTTGAAAAACGATGCCGCGCTATCACGCGCACTTGAAGTGGCGCCCCCGGTGATCAGCAAGATTCGTCATCGTAGACTTCCGGTCGGGGCTTCGCTGCTGATCCGCATGCATGAAGTAAGCGATCTGAGCATCAAGGACCTGCGCATACTCATGGGCGACCGTCGCGACAAGTTTCGCATCAGCGACAAGCAGTTCAAGCCCAAGGAAGGAACCGCGGACGTTCAAGCAGCCGCCTGAGCGTCCTTTTCTTTCCCGCTAGGCGGGAAAAACACCGGTGGACAGGTAGCGGTCGCCCCGGTCGCAGACGATAAAGACAATTGTGGCGTTCTCTACGCTTTGCGAAATGCGTAGAGCAACTTCGCAAGCGCCTGCCGCCGAAATGCCGCAGAAAATCCCTTCTTCCATCGCCATCCGCCGCGCCATTTGTTCCGCGGCAGCCTGGCTCACCGATTCCACCTGGTCGACTGCGGATTTCTCGTAGATGCGAGGCAGATAGGCTTCAGGCCATTTCCGGATACCGGGTATCTGCGACCCTTCTTCCGGCTGCGCGCCGATGATGCGCACCGCTGCACTCTGTTCCTTGAGATAACGCGACACGCCCATGATGGTGCCGGTCGTGCCCATGGCACTCACAAAATGCGTGATGCGTCCTTCCGTATCGCGCCAGATCTCCGGCCCGGTACCCTCGTAATGCGATCGCGGATTATCGGGATTCGCGAACTGGTCGAGGATGATGCCCTGCCCTTCACGCTGCATCTGCTCCGCAAGATCGCGCGCATATTCCATGCCGCCGGTCTTCGGCGTGAGCACGATTTTCGCGCCGTAGGCAGCCATGCTCTGGCGGCGCTCTTCGCTCAGATTTTCCGGCATCAGCAATACCATCTTGTAGCCCCGCATCGCAGCGGCCATCGCCAAGGCGATCCCGGTGTTGCCGCTGGTTGCTTCGATCAACGTGTCGCCGGGCTTGATGTCGCCGCGCTCTTCGGCGTGCTTGATCATCGATAGCGCAGGACGGTCCTTCACCGAGCCTGCGGGATTATTGCCTTCCAGCTTGCCGAGAATAATGTTATTGCGACGAACGGCATCCTCTCCGGGGATACGCTTGAGCTGTACCAGCGGCGTATTACCGATCGTGTCTTCAATAGTCAGGTAAGGCATGGTGATTTGGATTTGCC
>JAQGLQ010000252.1 GCA_028292785.1 Noviherbaspirillum sp.
TGGCTCGGGTGCTGCCGGCCTACCGCACGCTCGACTTTCTTGAACGAGAGCTCGCCACGAACGATTAGGGGCCGAGCCGGCGAACCGGCTCAGCTTCCCGGAATGTTCAGCGAGGCCGGCATCCGCACTTCGGCGCCGACCTTGGCCATCGCTTCCTTGTACATCTGCGCGATCAGCGGGAACTGGTCTTCGTATTCGATCTGGTTGCCGCCGAGCTTGACGCTGACGTCGACCCCGCTGTCGCTCAGCTTGCGTTTGCTGGCGAGGAAGGGATAGCGCAGGCTGCCGAAGATGGTGGCGAGATAGCGCGCCGGCGTCGCGCCGGAATTGAAGTGCTGGTGGAACATGCCGTCCAGCGGCGCGAACACCGTGCCGTGCTTCCAGTCGACGCGGATCAGGTCTTCCTCGCCCTTGTACCAGCCCAGCGAATAGCCTTGTCCGGTCACGCACATCACATGCGCGCCGGCGTCGTGCCGGTGGGCTTTCTTGTAGGTGCCGACCGGCATTTCGGAACTGTGCACATGCATGATGCCGTCGGCCATGATCAGCATGATATTGGAGCTGCCGGCGCCCCGTTCCGACCAGGCCTTGAGCTCGAGCGAAGCCAGGTCCGGCACGAAGTTGGTTTCCCACATGTGCTGACCGGGCTTCACCGGCGTGAAGTCGCCCTCGCCGTTGAAGTACTTGTCCTCGCCCATGCGTTCGCCGAAGTCCCACGGGTTGTCGAATACGAACGCCTCGTTGTGGAACATGTTCATCACGGACGGCAGCGTGGTGCTGCACACCATGCGCGCGCTTTCCAGTCCGCTGCCGTTGAAGTGGCGGTACTTCGCATTCAGGGGAATGGCGAACAGGCTGCCCGCGCTCCACTCGAAGCTGTGCTTGCGTCCGTCCGCGCTTTCGACCGAGGTGCTGCCGCGCCCGGCAAGAATGTAGATCACTTCCTCGTACATGTGGCGCTGCGGCGAGGTCGCCGTGCCCGGCTTCAGCTCCAGCACGAACATCGACATGAAGTCGCCGCGCCCCTTGAGATGCACGGCCGCGCCGTCGACGCCGAAGCGCGCCCACGGCTTCGGCTGCACCGCGAACAGATCGACGCCGAAGTCCTCGACCACCGGAATGCCTTCCTTTTCCACCCATTCGAGATAAGGGTCCCGGTTGATCTGCGCTTTGCTGTTCGTGGAATCGTTCATGTGCATGCCTTTGGCCTGGTATGGTTATGGAAGGGACGCATGCTGCGCCCGTCGGGAACGGCGAGCGATTCGATACGGACCGGCCGCGCCGGCGGGCAAATAACACCATCGTGGAGCGGTGTGAGCATATCGATGACCGTTCATGCTGGAAGAGGCGGGCCGCCGCAACGCATGGCCCGTGGCCCATTGTGGGCTTCGGGTGCGGATGCGAACAGTTCATTTTTATATGCAGGGAATGCGAAATTCTTATAGCCCGCGGGATGTGGACAGCTATAAGAATTTCGCATTCCACGATGCGACAATTAAACTGTTCGCAACAGATTCAAACCGGGACAATGCATCGTCAAAGCGCCAAGTCCGCGCATCCGCGCCGCCGTTGCGGCGGCTTCAACCAAACTTAACCAACGAATCCCTTACTGTCTTGTCAACCGCTACCCTGACCCTGCGCGTGCACGCCGTGCGCGTCGAAGCCGAAGGCGTGATTTCACTCGATCTGCGCGCCGCCGATGAAACCCCGCTGCCGGCCTTCGATGCCGGCTCCCATATCGATGTTCACATTCCTTGCAGCGCCGGTCCGAAGCTGATCCGCCAGTATTCCCTGTGCAATGATCCCGCCGAGCGGCACCGCTATGTCATCGGCGTCGGCCGCGACCCGGCCAGCCGCGGCGGTTCGGCCTGGCTGCACGACCATGCGCGCGCCGGCGACGAACTGGAAATCGGCATGCCGCGCAATCATTTCGCGCTCGACGAGTCAGCCGCGCATACCATCCTGATCGCCGGCGGCATCGGCATCACGCCGCTGCTGGCGATGGCGCGCCGCCTGAGTGCGCTGCGGCGTGATTGGACCCTGTATTACTGCGTGCGCACGCCACCGCGGGCGGCTTTCCTGTCGGACCTGCAGGCCTTGCCGGGCATGGTGGTCCCGGTGTTCGACGGGGTTGCGGGCATCGCCGCGCTGGACCTGCGTGCGGTCGTCGCCGCGGCCGATGCCGGCACTCACCTGTATTGCTGCGGACCGGCGTCGCTGATGCGCGGCTTCGAAGACGCCGCGGCGGCGCGCGACCCGCATACCGTGCATGTGGAATGGTTCGCTCCGCGCGCGCCTTCACCCCTGCCGGCGGACCAGGCTGCCGGCCAGACTTTCGAAGTGCGCCTGGCGCGCAGCGGCCGGTCGTTCCACGTACCGCCCGACAAAACCATACTCGATGTGCTGCTCGATGGCGGCATCAGCGTGGATTACGGCTGCGGCGGCGGCATCTGCGGCGCCTGCGAGGTGCGCGTGCTTGACGGCGTGCCGTCGCACCAGGATTCCATCTTCATCGGCCCCGATGCGGGCGTGACCGACCGCATGATGATTTGCGTATCGCGGTGTGCGGGAGCTGCGCTGACCCTGGACCTGTAGTGCGGAAGCCGGCTGCTGACGCCGGCAACCGCAGCCCGCCATCTCAGTCATCCATTCCGAAGAACCGGTCGAGAAATTCCAGCTGCGCCGTTCTCCAGCCGGCGCGGTTCCTGATCGTGTCGCCGAATTCGAGATAATTTTCCTGCTCCGGATCGAGCTTCGCCCATGTGTTCCATTGGGTGCCGTTCGGATTGCCCATCGCGGCGAACGCTACCCATGTCGTCATCATCGCGGCGGAGATCTTCTGATCCTTGTCGTCGAAGCGGGGAAGCTCGCGCGGATAGGGTGCGTCGAGATTGCCAAACACATAATGCACTTCCTGACCATGATGCGGACCATCCTGGCGATGAGCGCGGCGACGCGTGAACACATAGCACCACACGTCCGCGCCGCGCGCCGACATGCAGTGCGCCAGCATGCGCGCGCCGTAGTTGAACTGCGT
>JAQGLQ010000266.1 GCA_028292785.1 Noviherbaspirillum sp.
TATCCTTCTATCGACATGGTTGCGCCTACCCACTCAGCCTGGATGCCTTATTCACTTAATTCCAGTGCAATGTTGATATCGCCTTTTGAATAAATAACTTATATCAGTGAGTGGCATCGGCAGCGAATTCATTCATTCGCGCACCAATAATTTATTTTCCCTAATACACACGACGATTAAAAAAGAGAGAAATTTGAACGGTCTGCGCCTCAACGCGCAGCCACCAGGCGCACCCGCGTGATTTCCGACGGCGCACCGAACCGCTTCGGCGGCCCCCAGTATCCGGTGCCGCGACTGGTATACACCCAGAGTGAACCGAGCCGGTTCAAGCCGGCGACATAGGGTTGCTGCAATGGCACGAAAAAATTCCAGGGGAAGAATTGCCCGCCATGCGTATGGCCGGACAATTGCAGATCGAACCCGGCTTTGGCTGCGGCAGGCGCGGTGCGCGGCTGATGCGCGAGCAGCACCTTCACGGCGGCATCGCGCGGCGCGCCGGCGATTGCCGCTTCCGGATCGCTGCGGTGCGCCTCGTCGAAATGATGCGCGGTGTAGTCGGTCACTCCCGCCAGCAGCACCCGCGCGCCATCATGGTCGAGCACCACATGCTCGTTCATCAGTACCGTCAGGCCGAGACGCCGCACTTCGGCTATCCATGCATGGGCATTGGAATAGTATTCATGATTGCCGGTGACGAAGTATGCACCGTGCCGGGCCGCCAGCCGCGCCAGCGGCGCGGTGTGCGGAGCCAAGTGCTTGACGCTGCCGTCGACCAGGTCGCCGGTGATCGCGACCACGTCAACGTCCATCGCGTTGACCGCGTTCACGATCCTGTCGAGATAACCGCGCTTGATGGTGGGGCCGACATGGATGTCGCTGATCTGCGCGATGGTGAAGCCGTGCAAGGCTGGCGGCAGATCGGCGATCGGCACATCGACGTCGATGACCGCGGCGACGCGGCGCGCATTGATGAAACCGATCAGCGTCACCACGGCGGTCAATACGACGACCGCCACCGCGCTCCATGTGATGAGGGTGGCGCTTCTTTCCTCGATCAGCGACGCGGCAAGCAGCACCAGATCGCGCAGCGCGGTGAGCATCAGCATCGAGGAAAACATGCCCATGGCGAACAGGCCGGCCCAGGCGACGCGATCGGACAATGGCTGCTTTTTGATGGAGCGTGACAGCAGGCCGGCGGGAATCAGGGCCCATGATGCAAGCAGCCAGAGCACGCCGAGGGTTCTGACGGCTGGACCGACCGGCAGGTCGGGAAGAATCCGCATGCCGATATAACCATGCAGCAGCGCAAGTATCGACAATACGACAACGATGGTGGTGCGTGGCGGCATGTATTACGGCAATGAGGAGGGATAGGTAAGGGCGGAAAGAATCGGGTGGCGCATCGCGATGCCGATTCCTGAATGAATCATTCGTTGCCGAAACCGCGCTGAATACAAGCTTTCGGCTGAAAACGAAAAGAGGCAGGCGCGCCTGCCTCCGGGATCATGCGGGAATGATCAGCGCTTCTTGTTGATGGCGTCGCTGATGCCTTGCTTGATGTCGCCGACGTTCTTCTGCACGGTGCCGGCTACTTGTTTGGCGATGCCCTTGCCTTCATGCTCCGGGCTTCCGGTGACCCTGCCGGCTTCTTGCTGCACTTTTCCGGCGCCCTGCTTGATCGCGCCCTTGACTTGATCTTTGTTCATCGTCTTACCTCCTTCGAAAAGAAGCAAATTGCCTCAATTCGTAGATCGCTAAAAACGATGAAAGTTCGGCAACGGTTTCAGTGTTTGATTCAGCTCACGCGGCAGGGCGGGCGCCCTGCCGGAGACCCGCTCTCACTCTGCGGTACGCTTTTCGATGTAGTCGAGCGCTTCGTCGATCTGGTCGATCAGGATCAGGCTGAGATCACCCTCCGACAGGCCCGCAAGCGCGGCATCGATGGCGACGAATTCCCCGCGGATTTCCTGGATGGTCGTGGTTCTCGTGGCATTCGCAAGCCCTTCCCGCAACAGCGCGATCACTTCGCCATCCTCGCGTCCGCGCTGGCACTGATCTTCGTACAGGATGACCTCATCGAACGCATTGCCGAGAATGCGGGTCTGTTCCCGTATGTCGTCGTCGCGCCGGTCGCCGGCGCCGCTGATGACCACGCTGCGGCGCCTGGCCGGCATGTTTTCGATTGCGCGCACCAGTGCGCCGATTGCGTCCGGGTTATGGCCGTAGTCGGCGATCAGCGTCGCACCGCGATAGTTGAAGACATTGAATCTTCCGGGTGCGCTGCGGGCATCGTTGACAAACGATTTCAGGCCGGCATGCACCACGTCCCAGTCGATGCCGAGCGCCCAGGCGGCGCCGATCGAAGCCATTGCGTTTTCGACCTGGAAGTCGATGCGCCCGTTTTGCGTGATCGGGATGCCGGACAGGGGAATGCGATGGACGTTCTTGCCCTGCACCGCGACGATCGCATCGCCGTCGGGATACAGCACGCGGCGGCCCTGGGCGCGATGGGTTGCCAGCACCGGATGCTGACGGTCCTTGGCGAAGAAGGTGATGCTGCCCGGACATGCGGATGCCATTTTCGCGACCATCGGATCGGCCGCGTTGAGCACCGCCATGCCATTGGGCGCGACGTTTTGCACGATCACACGCTTGACCACGGCGAGATCCTCGACCGAGTTGATGAAACTCAGACCGAGGTGATCGCCCATGCCGATATTGGTGACGACCGCGACATTGCACCGGTCGAAGCCGAGACCCTCGCGCAGGACGCCGCCGCGGGCGGTTTCGAACACCGCCGCGTCGACGTCCGGATGCATCAGCACATTGCGCGCACTGCGCGGGCCGCTGCAGTCGCCGGTGTCGATGCGCCGGTCGCCGATGTACACGCCGTCGGTGGTGGTCATGCCGACGCGATGCTTGTTGGTCGCGAGGATATGGGCGATCAGCCGCACGGTGGTGGTCTTGCCGTTGGTGCCGGCGACCGCCACGACCGGGATGCGCCCGTCGTCGCCATCGCCGAACATGCTCGCGATGATGGCTTCCCCGACCGGCCGGCCCTTGCCGTAGGACGGTTGCAGATGCATGCGCAGGCCGGGCGCGGCGTTGACTTCCACGATGCCGCCGCCCTGCTCCTCGAGCGGCTTGATGACGCTCTCGCACACCATGTCGACGCCGCAGATGTCGAGTCCGACCATCTGCGCCGCTTCCACGGCGCGCGCGGCCAGTTCGGGATGCACGTCTTCGGTGACGTCGGTGGCGGTGCCGCCGGTGCTGAGGTTCGCATTGTTGCGCAGCGTCACGCGCGCGCCCTTCGGCGGCACGCTTTGCGCGGTATAGCCCTGCTTGAGCAGGGTCTGGCGCGCGATGTCGTCGAAGCGGATCTTGGTCAGTGAAGTGGCATGGCCGTCGCCGCGCAGAGGATCGCGGTTGACCTGCTCCACCAGCGCCGCGATATCGTGCACGCCATCGCCGACCACGGTCGGCGGTTCGCGTCGCGCCGCGGCCACTAGCTGGTCCCCGACCACGAGCAGGCGGTAATCGTGGCCGCTCAGATAGCGTTCGACGATGACGTCCGGCCGCAATGAATGCGCGGCTTCATACGCGGCCATCACTTCCTCGCGCGTCCTGATATTGACCGCCACGCCCTTGCCCTGATTGCCGTCGCGCGGCTTGACCACGAACGGTTCGCCGATTTCGCAGGCTGCCTTCCAGGCATCTTCGGCATCGCTGACCGACCTTCCGTTCGGCACCGGAACGCCGGCCGCGCCCAGCAGTTTCTTGGTGAGTTCCTTGTCCTGCGCGATCGATTCCGCAATGGCGCTGGTAAAACCCGTCTCGGCGGCCTGGATGCGGCGCTGCCGGCTGCCCCAGCCGAACTGCACCATGCTGCCCTCGGTCAGGCGCCGGTAGGGAACGCCGCGCGCGACGGCCGCATGGACGATGGCGCCGGTGCTCGGACCGAGGCGGATATCTTCGTCGAGTTCGCGCAGGCGCGACAGCGCATCCCGCAGATCGAAGGCGGTGCGATCGAGCGCGCTGCGGCAAAGCGCTTCCGCCAGTTCGAAGGCGAGGCGGCCGACCGATTCCTCGGTGTATTCGACGACGACCTGGTAGGTGCCGCGCTCGATGGTTTCGATGGTCCGGCCGAAGGTGACGGGACAGCCGGCCTGGGCTTGCAGCTCGAGCGCCGCGCTCTCGAGCGCATGCGCCAGGGAAAACGGATGTTCCTGGTTGGCCGGCTCAAGAAATTTTATTTCGGGAAAACGCGCGCGCAGTTCGGACTCGAATCCGGGCAGCAAGGCGATGTCGCGCTCGGTGTCCTCGCAGGTCACGATGGCTTCGATCGACGTATGTCGACTCCACAGATTGGGGCCGCGCAGGGCGCGGATACGCGATATTTCCATGAACGATTTCCTTGTTTGCACGGCCTGCGCGCATGCCTTTACATGCTGCGGCGGCCCTGCCTTGAATTTTCAGCTTCCTGTTCGCTTGCGCGATTTTCAATTCGCGATTTCAGTTCGACATGTCGGCGTTGCCGTAATCGAACGATTCGATGCCGGCCCGGATCACATCGGTCGGAATCCCGAGCGCCCATCCGGCGCCGACCGCCGCCAGTATCGCCGGCATGACCTGGGACCGCCTGTCGGGAGCCGGGCAGCAGATCGCGCCGAGTTCCGTGATCGGATTTTCGTCGAGGCCGGTCGCCAGCACGATGCGCCCGTCGCGGATGGTTACCGCCCGCCCGCCGCGCTTGCAATGCTCGGCCATCACGGGCGTATCGTGCTCCGTGCTGAAGAAGATCACGTCGCCGTCGCACAGCGGCGCCATCTCGGCGACGCGGGCGTCAGCGGCGTTGAGGACGGCGGCACCTTCGGGCAGCACCACATCGACTTGCGTGCGGATGACCCTGGCCATCTGGTCGGCATCGTCGATATGAAACTCGGGCAGGCTGGCCGCGGGATCGATGCCGGTGACGACCCCGACCTGGCAACGGTCATAGGCCAGGCCTTCGGCGAGAATTTCGCGGCTGCCGGTCTCGAATACCGCCGCCTGGACGGCGCGATTCATCAGCACCCTTTGCGCCTGCTCCCAGCCCATGGCGCCGGTCTTTTCGACGCACCGCTGCTTCAGGAAAAAGCCGTCGCGGCAGGCCAGTCCGGCATAGGCGCCATGCAGGTCGAGCAGGCGCGCGGTCAGGCGCGCGACCATCGTCGTGCCGTGGGTGCCGGTCACGCCGACCACGGGAATGCGGCCGTTCTCGCCCTCCGGAAACAGATGATCGGCGATGGCGGGGCCGACGGGACGCGGCTTGCCGTGCGCCGGCTTCAGATGCATGAGCAGGCCCGGGCCGGCGTTCACCTCGACGACGGCGCCGCCCTGTTCCTCCAGAGGACGCGAAATGTCTTCGGCGACCAGGTCGATGCCCGCGATGTCCAGGCCGATGACGCGCGCGGCCAGCGACGCGGCTTCGGCGACGCGCGGATGCACCTCGTCGGTCACGTCGAAAGCGACGTTGCCGCTGCGCTGCACCGACACCGTCGCGCCGGCGGGCGGCACGCTGTCGCCGGTGTATCCCTGGCGGCTCAGTTCGAAGCGCGCGGCCGGGTCCTTGTCCAGCAGCACGAGGTCGAGCGGGAATTCCTCGCTGTCGCCGCGCCGCGGATCGATATTGATCTGCCGGTCGATGAGCTGCGCGACCGTCGACGTGCCGTCGGCGACCACCGATACGATTTCGCCGCGCGAGGCGGCGACCACGCGCGAGCCGACCACCAGCAGCCGATGCTCGTTGCCGCGGATGAAGCGTTCGACCATGACGTCGCTGCCTTCCTGCTCGGCAAGCCGGTATGCCGCTTCGATCTCTTCCCGGGTTTTCAGGTCGATCGATACGCCGCGTCCATGGTTGGCGTCGGACGGCTTCACCACGACCGGAATGCCGATATCCTGGGCCGCGTCCCATGCGTCGTCCACGCTGTTCACGATCCTGCCCTCGGGGACGGGTACGCCGCACGAGCCCAGCAGGTTTTTCGTCAGATCCTTGTCGCTGGAAATACCTTCGGCGATGGCGCTGGTCTGGTCGGTTTCGGCGGTCCAGATGCGGCGCTGGCGCGCGCCGTATCCGAGCTGCACCAGATTGCCGTCGTTCAGGCGCAGCGACGGGATGCCGCGCTCGGTGGCGGCGTCGACGATGCATGCGGTGCTGGGACCGAGCGCCTCCGACTCGGCGATGGCGCGCAGGCCTTCGACGGCGGCGGCGACGTCGAAAGGCCGGTCTTCGATCGCGGCCATGACCAGATCGCGCGCGGCGACGAGGGCCGCGCGGCTGACCTGTTCGAGGCGCGCTCGCACCACCAGCTTGTAGACGCCGCGGGTCGAGGTTTCACGCGCCTTGCCGAAGCCGGTCTGGACGCCAGCGAGAGTCTGCAGCTCGATCATGACGTGTTCCATGATGTGAGCGGGCCAGGTGCCTTCGCGCAGGCGCATCAGGAAACCGCCGGGCTCGCCGACGCCGCAATGGTGCTCGACCAGCGTCGGCAGCCAGGCGGTGAGGCGCTCGTAGAATCCGGGAATGGTGTTGGAGGGACTATCCTCGAGTGCGCCGATGTCCAGCCATGCCTCGACGGCCGGACGATACGTCCAGATATTGGGACCGCGGAGCGATAACACATTGATGATGTCAATGGTCTTGTTGTTGTTCATGTATGAATCGTAAGGCTGATGGGGTATGGTGGTGACACATTCGCGGCGCTGCTCGGTAATCTTCCGCAACCGGCCTGGGCAATGAAGCGATGACGGCTACGACGAACCACTGCTTTGTACTTAACGTCTCAAAGGCCGGTTAGTTTACCTATATGGGCGAAAATTTGTCATACAGAATGTAAGCGTCAGAAACAATGCTGGCCCCTATCTGTATACTTGACGCTATTTTGCAGCAGTCTTATAAGCTTCCGACCCGTCCGGCATCTTCTTGCCGCACCGAACCCGAACTCTCTTCGATGAAAACTGAAATCCCGGAGCCGTTATCAAAATCACATGCCCTGCCTTCGTCGTGGCAGGGCGCGAGCGCGCCCGGTCTTCTCGACGGCGAAAACATACTCGCGCATGTGGAACTGGATCTCGATCCTGGCCTCAGGTTCAATTCCGGCATCGTCATTGCGACCACGCACAGGCTGCTCGCCAAGCCGGGCGGCGAAGGCGAATGGAAGGAATGGCCCTATCGTGAATCGCTGGTCCTCGATCATCATGACCACGCCGGCGTGGGCACGCTGGATCTGCATGACGACCGCGCTCGCCTGGCTTCATGGCGCTACACGCTCGCCCGCAACCCGGAGGCGTTGCGCCTGATCGATGCCTTCAACCAGCAACGCGACATGGTGGTCTCGGGAAGGCTGCCGGACCTTGAGGAGGAATCGGTGTGCCCGAGCTGCAAGGCGCCGCTGCCGGAAGGAGAAGAAGAGTGCCCGGTCTGCACGCGCGAGACGTATACGCCGCCTTCCACCTGGACGCTGTTTCGCCTGTGGCGCTTCGCCCGCCCCTACAAGGGCCGGTTGCTGGCCGGATTCCTGCTGACGCTGGCCTCCACCGCCGCGACGCTGGTGCCGCCCTACCTCACCATGCCGCTGATGGACAATGTGCTGATTCCCTATCAGAACGGGGTGGCCATCGACGTCAGCCTGGTGATGCTCTACCTCAGCGGCCTGTTCGGCTCGGCGCTGGTGGCATGGAGCCTCGGCTGGGCGCGCACATACATTCTGGCGCTCGTGAGCGAGCGCATCGGCGCCGACCTGCGCACCACCACCTATGAACATCTGCTCAGGCTTTCGCTGGAGTATTTCGGCGGCAGGCGCACCGGCGACCTGATGACGCGCGTCGGTTCGGAAACCGACCGCATCTGCGTTTTCCTGTCGCTGCACCTGCTCGACTTCGCGACCGACGTGCTGATGATCACCATGACGGCGGTGATCCTGGTATCGATCAACCCCTGGCTCGCGCTGGTGACGCTGCTGCCGCTGCCTTTCATCATCTGGATGATCCACGCGGTGCGCGACCGCCTGCGCCACGGCTTCGAAAAAATCGACCGCATCTGGTCGGAAGTGACCAATGTACTGGCCGACACGATTCCGGGCATCCGCGTGGTCAAGGCATTCGCCCAGGAAAAGCGCGAGGCCGCGCGTTTTCGCGAAGCCAACCGTCATAACCTGCTGATCAACGATCGCGTCAACAAGGTATGGTCGCTGTTTTCGCCGACCGTGACTTTCCTCACCGAGATCGGTCTGCTGATCGTATGGGCGGTCGGCATCTGGCAGGTGTCGCGCGGACAGATCACGGTGGGCGTACTGACCGCCTTCCTGGCCTACATCGGCCGCTTTTATGCGCGCCTCGACTCGATGAGTCGCATCGTGTCGGTCACGCAGAAGGCGGCCGCCGGCGCCAAGCGCATCTTCGATATCCTCGACCATGTGTCGAGCGTTCCCGAGGCGACGAATCCCGCGCATATCGAGCGCGTCGAGGGCAGCATCGATATCCGCAACATCGGCTTCCGCTACGGCAACCGCGCGGTGATCCGCGGGGTCGATCTGTCGATCAAGCCGGGCGAGATGATCGGCCTGGTCGGGCACAGCGGTTCGGGCAAGAGCACGCTGGTCAACCTGATCTGCCGTTTCTATGACGTATCGGAAGGCGCGATCATGGTCGACGGCGTCGATATCCGTTCGCTGCCGATGGCGGAGTTCCGGCGCAACATCGGCCTGGTGCTGCAGGAGCCCTTCCTGTTCTTCGGCACGATCTCCGAGAACATCGCTTACGGCAAACCGGATGCCACGCGCGAGGAAATCATTGCCGCCGCGCGTGCGGCGCATGCGCATGAATTCATTCTGCGCCTGCCGCACGGCTACGATTCGATGGTGGGCGAGCGCGGACAGACGCTGTCCGGAGGCGAGCGGCAGCGCATCTCGATCGCCCGCGCGCTGCTGATCGATCCGCGCATCCTGATTCTCGACGAAGCGACCTCGTCGGTCGACACCACCACCGAGAAGGAAATCCAGAAGGCGCTCGACAACCTGGTGCGCGGCCGTACCACGATTGCGATCGCGCACCGTCTGTCGACCTTGCGCCGCGCCGATCGCCTGGTGGTGCTGGACAAGGGCCGCATCGTCGAAGTGGGCCAGCATGAAGAGTTGCTGGCCCGCGAAGGCGCCTACTATCGTCTCTATCAGGCGCAACTGCGCAAGGATGACAACGACCTGGGCGAACAGCCCGACCTCAGCGAAAGCATTGCATGAACGATTTCCGCCTCGAGCGCAATCCCTTCGGCCGACTGGTGTTGACATCGTCGGAGAACGGCGAGGTAGTTGAAGGCGTGGTGCCGGTGCGCGCGTTTCCGATCGCGGCGCCGGACTCCGGTATCGCCCTCGTCAGCCCCGACGGCCGCGAACTGGTCTGGATCGATCGCCTGAGCGATCTGCCGGCCGCGGCCGGGGAGCTCATCGAAGAAGAACTGGCCAGCCGCGAATTCCTGCCGGAGATACACCGCATCGTCCACGTATCGACCTTCGCTTCGCCGAGCACCTGGCAGGTCGATACCGACCGCGGCCCGGCGACGCTGGTGCTCAAGGGAGAGGAGGATATCCGCCGGGTGTCGCAGTCCACGCTGATCATCGCCGATGCGCATGGCGTGCAGTTCCTGATCCGCGATCTGCAGGCGCTGGACAAGGGCAGCAGGAAGCTGCTGGACCGGTTTTTGTAGGCGCCCGGCCTTTTCCATAAAGCGGTTGAACGAGCAGTCTCAGCCGTCGTTCTTCCCGACCATTCCGGGATCTGCTCTAGTCGAACAATTCCGACTGCGCCAGCGGCAACCCCGCCTTGTCCTTCGCCGACAGCACCGGCTCCGACTGTATCGGCCATTCTATGCCGATGGCCGGATCGTTCCACGCAATGCAGCGCTCGAACTGGGGC
>JAQGLQ010000294.1 GCA_028292785.1 Noviherbaspirillum sp.
AGTAAACCACGATCCGCTGCGCGAACGGGCGGGACGACTTCACGCGCCAGATCTGGTTGAATGCGCGATCGATCGTCAGCATCATCGCAACCGCCGTCACGATCAGGGCCACGGCGCCCACCGCCGACAGCCGCGTGGCCTTGGTGGCAAACTGGCTGAGGTAACCGAGGATGGTGTTGGAAATCGTCCTCGGCATCAGGCTCTGTATGAAATAGGCTTCAAGCGAGGTGCGAAAGGTATTAAAAAGGGGAAACGTCGTGAAGATCGCGAAAGCAATCGTCAGCATCGGGACCAGCGCAAGCACCGTGGCAAAAGTCAGACTGCCGGCGACCTGGGGCAAGCGCTCTTCGGTCAGGCGCATTCGCGCGAAGCGAAGCAGGTCACGCGCCTCGCTCCAGGGTGTCTGACGCACTTTCTGCAAATTAAATGAAGGCATGCAAGTCTGTCCGAAGGCTGGGCTATGGATATCCGGATGAGGTAAGCGCACTGGCGGCGCTCTCGCTTTCGACGTTACGGTACTGGCGCGTCATGATGCCGCCGCCGACTCATATGCAGCGATTTGCATGCCAGGGTGAAAAGATCGAAGCATAAACCATCCTATAATACCAATCATGAATTCATCTGACCTGACCATCCTGGTTTTATATTATTCCCGGCACGGGTCTACCCGAAAGCTTGCTGAACTGATCGCGCAAGAAATTGAAAGCGCACAAGGATGCAGCGCGAGATTGCGCACCGTCCCGGCCGTCTCGACGGTAGCGGAAGCGACCGAATCCGACATACCCAAGGATGGCGCACCCTACGTCGAGCTGGCGGACCTCCAGGAATGCGCCGGACTGGCGCTCGGCTCTCCGACGCGCTTCGGCAATATGGCGGCCGCGATGAAATATTTTTGGGATGGCACTTCCGCGCAATGGCTGTCCGGCACCTTGGCAGGCAAGCCAGCCTGCGTGTTCACTTCCACCGGTAGCCTGCATGGCGGCCAGGAGTCGACCCTGCTTTCAATGATGATTCCATTGATGCACCACGGCATGCTTTTGCTCGGCCTGCCTTATACCCAAGCGGCATTGATGACCACCTCTACCGGCGGCAGTCCCTACGGCGCAAGCCATTGGTCCGGCATGAACGGTTCTCATGCCATTTCCGACGATACGCGTTCGCTCGCCATCGCCCTCGGCAAACGGCTGGCGGACACGGCCTTGAAATTGAGAGGTTGCTGATGCAACAAAGCCGTTTGCAAAAAGTGTGTTATTTCGGCGCGGCGACCAGTCTGGTGGCGCTGATCGCTTTATGCGTGGCCTGGGAACTGGTGCTTGCGCCCCTGCGGCCGGGAGGTTCCTGGATGGTCCTGAAAGTCCTGCCGCTGCTGCTTCCCTTGCGTGGAGTCCTGAAACGAAACATTTATACGATGCAGTGGGCCTCGATGCTGGTCCTGCTTTATTTCGCCGAAGGCATTGTCAGGGCCAATAGCGACTCCGGCATTTCGGCCATTCTCGGCTGGGCCGAAGTCGCCCTGGCCTGCGTATTTTTCTGTTCTGCGCTGCTTTACCTGCGCCCCTACAAACAAGCCGCTAAAAAGCTGGCTCAACAGGTTATCCAGAAAGCATCCAAATGATCGATTTCGTGGATCGATGCCGCGCCATTGTCGGCGCGAGCCACGTCCTGACCGACGAGGCTGACACCGCGGCTTATCTGACAGATTGGCGGCAGCGCTTCACCGGCAAGGCGCGCGCGGTCGTCAAGCCGTCGTCGACGGAAGAAGTCGCCGCCCTTGTCCGTCTCTGCAATGAATACCGCGTGCCGATCGTGCCGCAGGGCGGCAATACCGGCCTGGTTGTCGGCAGCGTGCCGGATGCAAGCGGCGCGGCGATTGTCATGTCGCTGACGCGCATGAACCGCATCCGCGACGTTGACGCCGTCAACAATACGATGACGGTGGAAGCCGGCTGCATCCTGCAGCAGGTGCAAAACGCGGCTGCGGAGGCAGGCCGCCTGTTTCCCCTGTCGCTTGCCGCGGAAGGCAGCTGTACGATAGGCGGCAATCTTTCGACCAACGCCGGCGGTACGGCTGTTCTCCGCTACGGCAATACGCGCGAGCTATGTCTGGGACTCGAGGTGGTTACCGCTCAGGGCGAAATCTGGAGCGGCTTGAGCGGGCTTCGCAAGGACAATACGGGATACGATCTGCGCGACCTCTACATCGGCGCGGAAGGAACGCTGGGCATCATCACCGCGGCAGTACTGAAAGTATTTCCGCAACCGCGCGCCCGATTGACGGCGTTTGCCGCCATGCGCGCTCCGGACGATGCGCTCCGACTACTGACACTGGCGCAGGCGCAGTGCGGTGCGGCGCTGACCGGCTTCGAGCTGATGTCGGATTTCTGCATGCAGTTGGTTACCAAGCACTATCCGCAAATGCGAATTCCATTCACGGAAAACCATGCGCAATACGTGCTGCTCGAACTGTCGGACAGCGAGTCCGAGGAACATGCCAACACGATGCTTGAAAACGTGATCGGCGAAGCCCTGGAGCAGGAAATCATCCAGGATGCGGTCGTCGCATCGTCGATCGCCCAATCGAAGGCACTTTGGAATCTTCGCGAGCACATTCCCCTCGCGCAGGCCGACGAAGGAAAGAATATCAAGCACGATATATCAGTTCAGATTTCCCGAATCGGCGACTTCATCCGCGCGACAGACCGTCGGCTGTCCGAAAGTTTTCCCGGATGCAGGCTGGTCACCTTTGGGCACCTTGGCGACGGCAACCTACATTACAACGTGTCGCCGCCGGAAAATGCCCCAGGCGATGCCTTCCTCGAGCAGCAGGATGCGATCAACCGGACAGTGCACGATAGCGTGCATGAATTCGCCGGCTCCATCTCGGCCGAGCATGGATTGGGAGCGCTCAAGCGTGACGAGATCCGCAGGTACAAGTCGGAGATCGAGATAAGCCTGATGAAAACGATCAAGGCCGCGCTCGATCCGCTCGGCCTGATGAATCCGGGCAAAGTCGTATAAGAACACTGACGGGAAAATCCGATGCTTCGAACCATAATCATATGCTTCCTTGTTTTATTTTCAGTTCCCGCAATGGCACTCTACAAATGCAAATCCGGCAGCAATATCACGTATAGCGATCAGCCGTGTCCGGGAGGCGAAACGCTTGGCACCGGCACCACCCCCGCAGTCGACACGGTACAGGCGAGACGCCAGGCAATTGAAGAGCAGAAACAACTCAAGCGTTTTGAAAACGATCGCCGCAAACGAGAGGCCCAGGACGAAAAGAACCGGCAGCGTGCCATGCATGACCATGCAGTAAAACAGAAAAGGTGCACGTCGCTCGCCATGCGCAAGAAATGGGCAACGGACGACGTCGCCGCAGCGACCGGCAAATCGAGCGAAAAAGCAAAACAAAAACTCCGTCGCGCCGAGGAGCAGTTCGAACTGGAATGCAAGGCATAACCGGCAAGCGCCTATGATGCCCTCGCGGCATACTGTTTCACTTTACTTCTCGCACCGCAGCAAGACGGTTATCTGATATCCGGTCCGGCCAGCCATCGGTAAGCGAGCGATCGGCTTATCGCCTCCATGGTGGCAATCGGCCGGACGCTCGGTCGCGAATTGATTGCAGAAAACCTCCAGAATGTCCTGATAGGCCACCTGCGCGCATCCGGTGAACTGCCTGGACAACAAGTAACAGGGAGGTAAAGAATGTGGAAATCAATACTGGTAATCAGCGCCGGGGCCGCGGTCGGAGCGCTTCTTCGATGGGCATTGGGACTGAAACTGAACCATTTTTTCGTCAATATGCCTGCGGGAACCTTGGCCGCGAATCTGATCGGCGGCTATATCATTGGTATCGCCATCGCCTATTTTGCGCACACGCCGGGGATCGCGCCGGAATGGCGGCTGTTGATCATTACCGGTTTCTGCGGAGGCCTTACGACCTTCTCGACATTCTCGGCGGAAGTCGTTTTGCTGCTGCAGTCAGGCCGGTTGGCGTGGGCAACCGCAGTGATCAGCCTGCACGTCGCCGGTTCGCTAATCATGACAGTCGCCGGCTTGGCTACGTGGCAATGGATCAAGGGCAATTAGCGAATAATACGATGCGATCAAACCGACTGGCCTACCGAAGAGAATTCGAACCTCTGACCTACGGCTTTAGCATGGTGATCCGTATCCGTTACGGGTATTAAAATCCGGAGATGATGGAGTATCTTAAATACCGGTCTACAGCATTTTACGTATCTGTTTTAAAACTTATACAACATGCCTAGGCTAATCAAATTGACATTATTTGCGCCAATCGAATTCTTGTCGCCTACATCCTTAAAGTGTTCATATTCGACGCGTAATGCAAAGTTGGTTGCAAAATCCCACGTTGCTCCAATGCCAAAAGCTGTATCTGTGTTGCGGACCTTTACTGATCCCGGCATCCCAGATGCAGTCGCTTTGACTTGTGCTCTATATACACCGACTTTTCCAAGCAAGGTAATACCATGTGCAAGGGGGAGTGAACCCACAGCAGCGACTGTAAAAGCAGTCGCTTTGAACGACAAATGGCTGTTCGGCACGAAAGATATGGTTGCTTTGCCGAAGTCCACATAGCCGCCTTCTAACGCGAGGTAATTGTTAAATTGGTAACCACCAAAGAGTTTTGTACCAGTATCTGTGTTAGAACAGGAAATAGTATTGATACAAGCATCTTTCTCTTTGGCTTGGCCAACCGCGCCACCAACATAGAAAGGCGGCACATCGTCGGCAGCCATTAAAGATAGTGGTGTCAACGTAGTTACAAAAAGCAAGGTAGGCAGAAC
>JAQGLQ010000390.1 GCA_028292785.1 Noviherbaspirillum sp.
GCAACAGATTAACTGGGAACCAGATGAGTTGATTCGCCAGTTCACAACCTGCCCGTTAGGCTGGCGATATCATTTATTGCTCGTAGACTATTTCAACACAATCGGCCAGGAGCCGCCATTGCTGTTCCAATCGGAAATCGGTCATTCAGTAGCTCACGGCCCATCCTTGTTTTGCCTTTGTTGCAATTATTCTCTACACTCGCTTGTAAAACCGATGTAGGTGGGCGTGTCCTATGTGCGCCTTTCTACGCCCATTCCTGTCAAACGTTAGACCCAACATGCACCTCTCCACTGTTCTGAAGATTTTCTTCGTGTTGGTTCTGTTCGTTGTCGGGTTACTAGCCGCCGCGATTGCCCTTGGAGGTCCAGAGCCGCCAGCACCCATGACAAGCATCAACAATCCATTTAAGACCGTCGACTTCTCCGACCTGCCGCCGCCGCTGCGCTACAAGGCCGAAGATGGAACTGCGCTTGCCTATCGCCACTACGTGCCTGCCGCAGGCAATCCTAGGGGAAGCGTTGTTCTCGTTCACGGTTCGTCTGCGAGCAGCAATAGCATGCACCTCCTCGCCAAGGCGTTCGCCGGAGCCGGTTACGAGGCATATGCGCTGGACATCCGTGGTCACGGTGCTTCCGGGGTGAAGGGAACAATTGATTACATCGGCCAACTCGAAGACGACTTAGTGGCGTTCGTGAAAGCTGTCTCGTTGACCAAGCCGGCTACCCTTGTCGGGTTCTCCTCTGGCGGTGGCTTTGTGCTACGTTTTGCTGGAAGCCAGCGGCAGGACGAATTTCAAAGTTACCTGCTGCTTTCGCCGTTTCTTAGTCCGGAGGCGCCGAACTATCGGCCTGGAAGTGGCGGCTGGGTCAATGTCGGCATCCCGCGAATCATCGGATTGACGATGTTGGATCGCCTCGGCATTCGTACGTTCAACGGTCTTCCAGTTACGAATTTCGCGCTCAGCGAAGAAGCGAAGACGTTCCTAACTCCAGCGTACTCATACTCCTTGGCTGCCAACTTTCAACCACAAAGAGATTACGAGGCGAACATCAGAGCAGTTCATCTGCCTGTAGCAGTAGTGGCAGGAGCAAGTGATGAGGTTTTCGTGACAGAAAAGCTTGAGGGTATCTTTCGCAAGCAGGGCAAACCCTGGCCGGTAACACTGTTACCTGGAATCGGACATATCCCGCTCACGCTCGATGCTGGCGCGGTGAGTGCCTCAGTCAAAGCCGTTGAGACTATGCCAAGGCGCGGGGCCTAACCCATTCCTCTCAAGAGGAATTGTTCCGGTACGCCGAGCCAAGCCTCTCCTGTCAAGCATTAGGATGTCCGCTTTCGAGGCAGCCGACGGGTCGGCATGGGTCGCCTGCACCAGTTCGCTGCTGAAAAAGAAAGGTCTGCAATCCAGAGCAAAGCGGCCTACCAAGATCGGCACTATTCCTACTGGAAGCGGCCAGGAGCTGCCGTCGAACATCAGTAATAAAGGTCCGCTCCAAACTTAGTAGCGAACGGTTAGTTCCGTGACAACCGCCAACCGGCAGCCTACAGCGGTCGGCGGCAGCGTCAATCTGGTTTTCAAGGAAACGCTACCCATGTCGGTAGGTATCCGCCCAATTGGCGCCATAAAACCTAGCGAAGTCCCCCGGCAGCTAGGGGTGACATGGTTTGCGAATCAAGGCCGGTCAGGCTGGATCAGCAGCTTCACGATCTCTGACATGACCTCGTCGTTGTGCCCGATCCAGATGTGCCCGCCTTCATCGAAGCCGATGAACCGGGCGCCAGCAATCCCGTTGGCAGTGTATTGCGCACTGGCGTATGTACCATACCGATCATCGCGTACGCTGATGATCAGCGTAGGCGCGCGGATTGATTCCAGGGACGCGGGCGTGAGGTGCTTACCCATCGCCGTGTCGTGGACCAAGCCCTCAGCGCGGGCCGAAACCGGCAAGATGTTCTCCAGCATTGCGTTCGCCCGTGCTCGTTCGTGCTGGTTCGCACTGGCAAGCAAGCCGGGCGGCGTAGCCAGCACCACCTTGATCAGCTGATCGCGCGCCAGGTGAAGCGCAGACCAGAACAGGAAGTCCGACCCGATCAGCCGCATCATCGAGTTCTCGACCCAGGGCCGCAACGGCGGCGCCGAGTTGGCCAGCGTCGGCGGCTTGTAGGCCAGCGGCACCAGTAGCACCAGCGCGCTCACCCGCTCCGGATGGCGGATCGCCATCTGCAGCGCCGATGGCGCGCCTGCAGATCCGCCCAGAACGCCGGCCTGCTCGATGCTCAGCGCATCGAGCAGGCATACATGAGCATCGGCCTGCGCGGCTGCCGACGCATCGGCGGGCATCGGCGTGCGCAGGTAGCCGAAACGCGACATGGCGATCACGCGGATGCCCTGATGCGCCAGCGCGCCTGAAAAGGCCATTCCTTGATCGTAACCACCACCGCTGCCGTGTACGGCCAACAATGGAACGCCTGTTCCGGCCTCTTGGTATTCGATGGGACCGCAGCGCGTTGCAATGAGCATGCTGCCTTGGGCGACGCGAGCGCTGGCCAGCTTGATATCGCTGTCGAAACGCCACCAGATTAATAAAATGGCCACCCCGACGATCACCCCAGCAGCCTTGCCTGCGACCGCAAGGCGGGGCCTCACGGTGAGAACTCATAGGTCAGTGAAGTGACGGCACCTCGGAAGTACGACTTGCGCCCTTCGGGACGTATCCATGCCACCTCACCATTAAACGGAACGGTCATTCCGTCGCGCGTCTGGTAGTTGGACCAGCTACCTTCCCAGGGGGCCATGACCATTTCCTTGCCAACAATGCCGCCCCTCGCCTCGGCGCGGAACGAGTCGATCAGGCCGCCGTCACTGAATCTGAACAGTAGGGTCAGCGCGAGCGGGCCATCCACGATGGTGGCGTGTGCCGAACGGTCATCCAACGCCTCCCACCGCACGCCTTGACTTGGCAGCAGCGCGGTCGGGTACCACGCCACCTCAGCGAAAAAGCGCATGAATTCACCGCGGTCAATCTCACGGTCGCCACTGACGTCGGCCACCGTGAACAAGCCCAGGATTGCGGCGTGCAGCAGGCCCTTGCCAGCGATGTAGCCGTCGACCACACGCACCGTCAAACCTGGCAGCATTGAAATCTGGGCGTCCCACAGGAAACCCGGGCGGCGGGTTACGACTCGTTGCCGGGATGTGAATGGCTTCCACTGCTCGTCAGTCGCGGACATATTGAAGGTACCAGTGAGTTCGACTGTGGCGGCGGCGATCATTGGCTGGCCTTCCTTCAGCACCGCTCGAAAGTAGCGTTGCACCGGCACGGGCAAGTCTTCGAGCTCGCGAAAATCGACGATTTTGGGTGCCATTGGCGTGCGGGCCGCATCGAGTCCGATGAGCAGGTCCCGTATACCGGCCCTCCAATGGTACGTGCCAAATGCCATAGCTGCGGTGGCAACAGCCGCCAGGAGCAATACGACGATGGCCAGTGTCTTAAGCAAAGTGAACCCGTGATTTGAAATCGCTTTGTGAAATTCAGCTAAAGAATGGTGCTCTTTGCTCGCGGAGAAAGTTGAAAACGGCCTCGAAATGAGCCAACGTGCGGCCGACCGTTTACGGTGTAAAGCGACCTTGAGCCGAGACAGTCCTCGGTCTGGGAAAAACCACCATCGATCGCGGATTTCTTGACTATCAGTTAATGAATCCCCGCTTCGGGCATTAAATGACGGGGCAGGTCAATGGTGAAGACGCAACCTGAACCAGGCATATCACGGACGCTCAACGTGCCACCGTTTGCCTCAACGCTGCGCTGAGCGATCGCAAGGCCGAGGCCAAGGCCTCCTCTTTCCGAGCCGCCCTGCACGAAGGGCATAAACATTTTTGCTTGCTCGCCTGGCCGAAGCCCTCCGCAGTGATCGCTGACGTCGATCAGGATACGGTCGCCGGTCGCATAAGCCGTCAAGGTGACGTCGGTGTGAGGGTGTGTAAACTCGAATGCGTTTTGCAACAGGTTGCTGGCCGCTGAAAAAATCAGGTCCCGGTCCGCATCGAGCGCGAGTTTTGGATCGACAAGAGCCACCGTGAACCCGCATTCCCGGAACTGCGCATCGAGTGACGCGGAAGCTTTGATTTCGGTAATGAAATCGTCGAGCGAAAACAGTGTGTGCTGCACCGGTAACCCCGCCGTTATCCGGACTTCGCTGAGGGAGCGATATACGACACTCTGGAGTGCTGCCAGACTACGCTCCAATGCCACTCCAGTTGCCCCGTTCACGCCGACATTACCTGCTTTGATGGCAGCAAACGCGAGCGTGGCCGTATTGAGAAAATTGCGCATCTCGTTCGCGAACATTCCCAAGCGCTCATTCAGTGCAAGGGACTACTTGTCTGCCATGATGAAATCGCGCCGATAGCTGAATTCCGTCACGGCGTCTGCAATCCCGTTATCAAGGCAGCGGTTCAGAGTGCGAAACTCGTCTATCTCGAAGGGTTCATGGAGCTCATATGCCAGATCGGCGATTGACTGGCAAAGGTCGCCATAATCATGCACCACCTGGTCAATCGTGAATCCCATTTGCAACAGTTCCCGGCCATGCTCCGTCGCGGTTTTGCCGATCTCGGACAAAAACGGTTTTATTCCTCCCGCAGGGCCGGAGATCTCGCGGCTTTGCAGGGGCTCCGGTGTCTGCTCCATGCGCAATGTCCTGATCAGTTGTTCAAGAAAAAGAGGTATTCCATGCTCCAGTTGCTGCTCGGTCACTTTGCGTGCTGGTCGTAACGCAACTTTCGCCCTGCATCGGTCGATTAGTTCCAGTCTGTTAGTTGCGAGAAATTCATGCATCATAAAACACGTCCTATCTTTATTTGTGTTCCACAATCAACACGGTGTTCTGGTAGGAAAGGTAAGAGCAAAGTAATTTCTCGCAGACGTTATGCCACTTAGTGACATCTAGGCGACCAAGCGATATTGGGCAACCTTTCGCGTGACGGGAGCGCGTTTAAATGATTTCTTTAGCTTACCGTTATAGCGAGGCACTGTATATCTCTGATTCACAGGCGAGCGCTGCGTCCATGTGCAAAGGCTCCCTTTCTTATACTTCATCAGATATTGGAACTGGCACGCAGCGCAGAGCGCAGCAGCGCCCGCCACACCATTGGTGCGCAATACCGGTTTCCATGGTACTGATGTCCCGCAGGAAGCTGCAATATCCTGACTTACCAATTGCATACCAGGACACAGATGGCGCAAACACGCACAATCGAGCATCCCTCCATCCACGAGATCGAAGAAGTCGCAGACGCGCTCGGGACAAACCTTGAAAGCGGCCTTGCGTCAGACGCCGTGTCCCGCCGCCTCGCGGACGATGGCCTCAACGAACTGCGCGCCGCCCCGCGGCCGCCACGCTGGCGTCGGATACTTTCCCATTTTCAGGATCCGCTCGTCTACCTGTTGCTGGCCGCTGTCGGAATTGCGCTTGCAGCCTGGTTCATTGAAGGTCGAGTAGGCTGGCCCGTGGACGCGATCGTCATTGCGGTGATCGTAATCCTGAATGGGGTGCTCGGCTATGTACAGGAAGCAAAGGCCGAAAATGCCATCGCAGCGCTCGCCCGCATGACCGCCGTCACGTCCGCCGTCATACGTGACGGACAGGTAAGGCGCATTCCCAGCGCCCAGCTCGTGCGTGGCGACTTGCTGGTGTTAGGCGAGGGTGACGCCGTGGGCGCGGATGCGCGCCTGGTTCGGACCGCTTCGTTACGCGTACAGGAAGCCTCGCTCACTGGCGAGAGCGAAGCTGTACTCAAGGACACCGCGACACTGTCCGATCCGGTTGCGCTTGCGGATCAATCCAATATGGTATTCAAAGGTACCGCCGTCGTTCAGGGCACCGCTCTCGCCGTGATCACTGCAACCGGCATGGCGACGCAGGTGGGTTCGATTGCCGGGATGCTCGAAGCCACGAAGGAAGAATCCACTCCCCTGCAGAAAGAGATCAGCCGGATCGGCCGCATGCTCGGCATAGTGGTCGTCATCATCGTTATTGTGGTGGTAGGAACCATCCTCCTGATATCGGATATCCGCACTGCCGAAGACATCGTCGATGTGCTGCTGCTCGGAGTATCCCTGGCCGTGGCAGCGGTGCCCGAAGGACTGCCGGCAATACTCACCGTGGTGCTGGCCATGGGGGTCCGGCGAATGGCACGGCACAACGCTATCGTCAAGAAGCTTTCTTCGGTAGAAACATTGGGGTCGGCTACGGTCATCGCATCAGACAAGACAGGCACGCTGACCCGCTCCGAGATGACCATCGAGCGCATCATGACCGCCTCGGGTGCTACCCATGTCACAGGAGTCGGTTACGCGCCGCATGGGCATGTCGAGCAGGAGGGCGTCGCGCTGGGCGCCGGACCCCTAATGGCGGAGAACATCGTCGTGCTCAGCGGCGGTAGCTTAGCCGGCAACGCCGACCTGCGCAAAACGGAGAATGGCGAATGGGAGATACACGGCGACCCGACTGAAGCAGCGTTTCTCGTTGCCGAGCAAAAGCTGGGTATCGCAGAGCGGCGCAAACGCCGCTTCGAACGTATCAGTGAGATCCCGTTTACCTCGGATCGCAAGATGATGTCGACGATCGAGGTGGACCATGAGCACAACGATGAGATCGTCGTCATCACCAAGGGCGCTCCAGATGTGCTTCTCCAGCAGTGCACCCGGGCGCGCGTCGGAGCGGAAGTGGTAGAACTCGATGACGAAATCCGCAAGCGGCTACTGGCTGACGTCGACAACCTTTCCGATGCCGCGCTGCGCACGCTTGCCGTGGCTTACCGGCCCCTTGCACCAGGTGAAGATCCGCAGGCAGCGGAAGTATTGGAACAGAATCTCATTTTCGTGGGCACCGTAGGTATTATCGATCCGGCCCGCGAAGAAGCCGGCCAGGCCATTCAAGAGGCTCGCCGGGCCGGCATCCGGATCATCATGATAACCGGGGACCATCCGCGCACGGCGGCGCGCATTGCCTCGGACCTTGGCATCGTCGAAGCCGGTGCGCCGGCGCTGACAGGTCTCGAAATTGACAAGCTGGACGACGCAGCCTTTGTCGATGCGGTCCGCAAAACATCCGTCTATGCGCGGGTGGCACCACAACACAAGTTGCGGATTGTCGATGCACTACAGGCCGACGGTAATGTGGTCGCGATGACTGGCGATGGCGTCAATGACGCCCCGGCGCTGAAGTCAGCCGACATCGGCATTGCGATGGGCATCACCGGCACGGAGGTCACGAAGGAGGCGGCCAAGATGATTTTAGCCGATGACAATTTTGCAACGATCGTCGAAGCGGTGCGCGAAGGGCGGGGCATCTTCGACAACATCAGGAAATTCCTGCGCTATCTGCTATCTTCGAACATGGGCGAGGTGTTGACCGTCTTTCTGGGCGTGGTATTAGGCGGCGTGATCGGGCTCACGGATGCGGGCGGAGCAGTGGCGCTGCCTCTGCTCGCGACGCAAATCCTTTGGATCAATCTCCTGACCGATTCGGGGCCGGCGCTGGCAATGGGCGTCGACCCAGAGACCGATGATGTCATGGCACGCAAGCCGCGCCTGCTAACGGACCGGGTGATTGACGCCCAAATGTGGGCAAGCGTGCTTCAGACCGGCCTGGTAATGGCCGTGGTGACGCTGCTGACGATCGATATGTATTTGCCTGGGGGGCTGATAGAAGGAACCCGCGATCTCGATAACGCACGCACTGCCGGCTTCACGGTTCTAGTGTTCGCACAGTTGTATAACTGCTTCAACGCTCGCTCGCACACCGCCAGCGCCTTCCGCCACCTGTTCGCCAACAGGTGGCTATGGGGCGCGGTGGCATTGTCATTGCTGCTGCAAGTCGCTGTGGTCCACCTTGGGTTCCTCAACGTTGCGTTCAGCACGGTCCCTCTGGCGCTCGACCAGTGGCTGGTATGCGCTGCTATGGCAAGCACCGTCCTGTGGTTCAGTGAGCTACGCAAACTGTTAGATCGTGCAATTCGAGGTAAGGCCGCGACCACGGGATAGCCCGCTCGACGCCGGGTACGAACGTCAGCGAACCATCGTGCCCGGTAGCGATGCGCTAGCGCACAATCAGCACCGGCACACTAGCCGTCGTGAGCACCTTGGTCGCTACCGAACCCATCACCAGGCTCTTTAGTCCCCCATGACCATGCGACCCCATCACGATCATCTCGATGCCATGCTTGGCCACATAAGCTTGGACCTGTTCGGCGATGTCGCCTACCGTATAGTCCGCCTGGTATTGAATTTTCTTGTCGCGCAATATCTTTTCGGACGGCTCAAGCGCAGCCTTCGATTCCTCGTCGTAATACGCATTGATAGCATCGCTGCCGACGATAGACCTGGCAAGGCCGCCCGGAACGGGCGGATGGATGTACAAAAGGCGGAGACCGTCCTTTCCTTGACACAAATCCTGATGCGTTACAACGTAATCGACGGCCTTGGCCGAACACTCGGAGCCATCCACAAGAGTAAGAATTTTCATTCGACTTCTTTCATTATGTTAAATGTTAAACAGCACGACCTTCCCCCGGTTTCGGTGACAAAGATCGAACCGCCGCACTGTTTTGTGCGACCTTGTCTTCGTGCTGCGATAAACATGGTAAGCCAAAAGGCGGTTCCGGCTCGGCCATATTTGATTCCGGGTTTCTACCTGGTGTTTGGGCAGTGTGACGCATAACCTCACCAAGCACGTGTTATTGATGAGGGACCGCGGCTTTCCATAAGGTCGGCAGATTTCCAGCGACGCGATCGCGCAGATCAAGACGCAATGTCATGGTCTCATTGTCAGGAGAAGCATGAACGTCGAAGCCGAATCGCTTGGCCAGATTCAACAAGTTGGCGTTCCCCGCCAATGCCTCACCTACTATTTCGCCCGTGCCACGGCTGCAGCAATAGGCAATCAGCTTCGTCATCAATGCAGTGCCCAAGCCTTGCGCTTTAAGGTCGGACCGAACGATGATCGCGAATTCAGCTTGAATGTTGTCAGGGTCCGCGATGACACGCGCTACGCCGAGAGTCTCGCATCCGCCACCCGTCCGGCTTCTCGTCGCGATGAAGGCCATTTCGCGGTCGTAATCGATCTGCGTGAATCGTGCCAGCTGCGACGGCTGCAACTCACGCATTCCTGCAAACATGCGAAAGCGCACGTCTTCTGGATCAAGCGCCGTGAAAAAGGCGATATGTTCGGCTCCGTCTTCCGGCTTGATCGGCCGCAGCAATACGCGCGCCCCTTGCCAGGTAATCCATTGCTCCAGTTCCTGGGGATAAGGGCGAATCGCGAGACGCTCAAGGCCGATCGCTGTATCGGGCTGCCTGACCCGCACGCGAGCGTCCAGCGCAATCACCCCGCGTGCATCGGCTAGCAGGGGATTGATATCAAGTTCGACGATCTCGGGAATGTCGGACACCATATGGGAAACCTGGATCAGGATACGGCAGACCGCATCGATATCCGCAGCGGGACGATTGCGATAACCGGCAAGCAGTTTTGACACGCGGGTGCGAGAAATCATGTCGCGTGCGAGCACCATGTTCAGCGGGGGCAGGCCGACGGTATTGTCGTCCATGACCTCTACCGCGATACCGCCTTGGCCGAACAGGATAACCGGACCGAATACCGGATCAGTGGTGACACCGATAATCAGTTCATGCGCCTCGGGACGTCGGGCCATTGTCTGCACGGCGAACCCCTGAAGAGTCGCTTCGGGCCGCAACTTAGACAGGCGCCGATGCATCGCTGTGGCTGCGGCTTGCACTGCTTCAGGCGTTTCAAGATCGAGCGCCACGCCCCCGACGTCGGACTTGTGCGAAATCTCTGGCGACAGGATTTTGACCGCCACCGGAAATCCGATCTCGCGCGCGGCGCTTACCGCCTGTTCGGCCGTGTGCGCGATTCTTGTTTCGACTACCGGAATGCCGTAGGCCGCCAGCATGATCTTCGCTTCCGGCTCCGATAGCATGCTTCGGCCCTGCGACAGCGCATCGCGCGCGACCGCCTGAGCGACCGCGAAACTTGGCGTGAACTCGGACGACACGGAAGGCGGAACCTGCATCATCAGTTCCTGATTGCGCCGATACTGAACAATTTGCATGAAACCGTGCACCGCATCTTCAGGCGTGTCGTAGGTGGGGATTCTCGCCTCTGCGAAAATACTCCGGGCCCGCGCGACAGCGTCGCCGCCAAGCCAGCAGGCTACGGCGGTCTGCGACGAGTCGCGCAGCAGCGGCGCGACCTTTTCGGCGATCTCGGCCGAGGATACAACCGCCGTGGGAGCGTGGATAAAAAGCAGCGCATCCGACTGCGTATCCTGAAGCAGAACCTCGATTGATCGGGTGTAGCGCTCGGCTGGAGCATCGCCGATGATATCGACGGGATTCCCATGCGACCAGGTGGCAGGCAATATCGCGTCCAGACGTTCCAGGGTTTGCGCCGACAGCCCTGCGAGCTTTCCTCGACTGGACATCAGTGCATCGGTCGCCATTACGCCAGGCCCGCCTCCATTGGTGATGATGGTCAGGTGCTCGCCAACCAGTGGCCGTGAATGCGCAAGGATTTCGACGGCATCGAACAAATCCGTTGTGGAAAAAACGCGCAGCATGCCGGCACGCCGGATCGCCGCATCATAGACGTCATCCGCCCCGGCTAGTGCGCCGGTATGCGATGCCGCTGCTTTTGCGCCTTCCGGCGCGCGTCCTGCCTTGAGAACGATCACTGGCTTGCTACGCGCCGCGCGGCGCGCGGCCGACATGAATTTACGCGCGTGCCGGATATCCTCGATGTAAAGCAGAACCGCGTGGGTGTCGGGGTCGCCAGCCAGATAGTCGAGTGTATCGCCGAAGTCGACATCGGCGCTGTCACCAAGCGAGATGAATTTGGAGAATCCGATACCGCGCGACTTGGCCCAATCCAGCACGCCAGTTACCAACGCGCCCGATTGGGACGCGAACGCGAGCTTTCCGGGCAAGGCGCCAGTATGCGCGAAGCTTGCATTCAACCCTATTGCGGGAACAAGGAGGCCGACACAGTTTGCTCCGAGGAGTCGAAGCAGATGTGGCCGCGCCGCGGCCAACATTGCTTCCTTCATGCTCACGCCATCCTGATTTTTGACTGCCCCCAATCCCGCGGTAATGACGATTGCAGCCTTGGTGCCGCGCTCCCCAAGCGCCGAGACAATGTCGGGAATCGTTGCTGGCGGCGTGCAGATCACGGCCAGATCAGGCGTTGACGGCAAACTTGCTACCGTCGGATAAACCTGGTGCCCATCGATAGTGTCGTACTTCGGATTGACTGGCAGGATCGTGCCGGCAAATCCTGCTTCGGTCAGGTTACGAAGGACAGTGGCGCCGACGCTGTGCGGTTTCTTGGATGCGCCGATCAGGGCGACCGAGCGAGGGCGAAAAAGGTACTCCAGGTTACGGATGCTCATGCGTGCCTTTGGATGGTCAAGACGACTTTTCTGGTTCCTGCGCCTACGGCCGGATCAGGGCGTAAGAGCAATTTTCAATACGCCGTCGCGCTGGTTGGCGAACAATTCATAGGCTTCCTCGATCTGATCGAGCTTGAAGCGATGCGTCACCATGGGCTTCAAATCAACGCGGCCGGACGCAACCACATTCATCAGACGTCGCATGCGCTCCTTGCCGCCAGGGCAGAGGGTGGTGATGATTTTGTGGTCCCCCAGGCCTGCGGCAAATGCGTCGAGCGGCATTGAAAGCTTGCCTGAATAAACGCCGAGGCTGGAGAGCGTGCCACCCGGTTTAAGCGCACGCAGGCAACTCTCGAAGGTTTGTTGAGTGCCCAGTGCCTCGATCGCGACGTCGACGCCGCGTCCATTGGTCAGGCGCATGATTTCGGCAAGCGGGTCGGTCTTCGTATAGTCGATGGTTATATCGGCTCCCAGGCGTTTTGACACTTCCAGGCGGGCTTCCACGCCATCCACCACGATAATCAGGCTTGCGCCTTTGAGCTTGGCGCCAGCGGTAGCGCATAAGCCGATCGGCCCCTGCGCGAAGATCGCGACCGTGTCGCCGATCCGTATTCCGCCGCTTTCCGCTCCGCCGAAACCCGTGCTCATGATGTCGGGGCACATTAAAACCTCTTCATCGGAAAGTCCGTCCGGAATGATTTCGAGATTGGATGTGGCGTTCGGCACTAGCAGGTATTCGGCCTGAGCGCCATCGATCGTATTGCCGAAGCGCCAGCCGCCAGCCGCCTTCCCGCCGCATTGCGCTTGATGACCGTCAAGACACGGATGGCATTGTCCGCATGGGGTAATTGCTCCTACGATCACACGCTGGCCAACTGCATATCCGCTGACACCTGCCCCAAGTTCCGCGATCACTCCGACGGGCTCATGACCGATCGTTCGGCCTGCTTCGACCGGAAATTCCCCTTTGAGAATATGCACGTCGGTACCGCAAATCGTCGTGGTCGTGATCTTGATGACGGCTTCGCCAGGCCCGGCTTTGGGTATGGGCTTTTCTGTCAGTCCTATTTTTCCCGGGTGGAGAAATACTGCAGCTTTCATTGTTCGCATGGTTGACCTCTTGCAAAGCCCCACAGCACACATGATGACGAGTGCGGACCATGCGCCGTAGGTCGGGTTAGTCCGCAGTAAAAACTGAAATGCGAGCTAATCCTCGAACGTAGGAGGGTTAAATTTTTCCTTCGTTCAATATATTTTTGCAAATATACGAAACACAACTGATGTTGTGCATACCCATTTATCTGCAGCCAAGGGGGCGGATTGGCCGTGCTATTCTGCCCACCGACGCGTTACAGGCGCTCCTGAAGCAACTGTACTTCGCCGTCACCATTGATCCGCAGTTCATTATTGGTAAGTTGGTTTGAAGGTCCGGTACGACTGTAAGAGCAGTCACTCAAAAAAACCATGCGACTGGCAGCACTGGGTCGGACTTGGAAGTCCACAATCCGACACATCCTGCTAGATCAAGTCACAACTTATTCAGATCATCTGTAATCTCAACGACCGTGGCAAGGCGAAACGTAGAAATGCGCTGCTAACGCTCCATGCCTTTTCTTCCTCGATTTGGCGCGGCTTGTCCCCGCCATTTTTTTCTCTGGCGTACGCGTTGTCTGTGGTGCCGCGCTGTTGACCTGGTGCTTGTCACGTTGCCGGCCAAACCGTTCCATCAGCATGCGACGGATCTCATGCCTTTCCGTATCAATGCCGCTCTTCGGCGATATTGGCCGCCTTCAGATTGCGCTCCCGGTAGTTGGGAATGTCTTTTTCTAGAGCGAATTTCAAATTAATCAAGGGGATAGCCGCAGTGATCGAACCAGCCTCTGGAATCACTATTGCTAATTCGTTGGATGATATGAGTGAGCGCCTGGTCCAGCGCCTCGCGCAAGCGGGCCTTGATTTCGGACCAGCACGGCTCGATCGGTGACCAATCCGGCGAATACGGCGGCAAGTAAATCAGTTGCGCTCCTGCTGCAGTCACCATGGCGTTGATACCCTGCACCCCATGACCCTTATCCGCATCGCCCAGAGAAGACGGTCATGTCTGCGAAGGATTCGTATCCTTCGACCAGGCAGTCGGGCACGGCGACGTTCATCAGTTTCACTGTTCGGCCAACTTCTCCGGGTCCAGATCGGGGCGACTGAGTAACAAGTTACGTACCCATTCGTCATGGATTTTTCCCTCCAGCGAGCTCGAAAAGCCCCGGTTACGGCAAGACGCATAAGCAGATCACGCAGCGGTGCCGGATACAAAACGCAGGCATCGTAGACAACGGTGAAATGAGAATGCCTCATTCATATCCCATG
>JAQGLQ010000360.1 GCA_028292785.1 Noviherbaspirillum sp.
AACGATGTCCTCGACCGGTTTCAATACCAATAACCGCATCGGATTCAGAGGCATCGAAGATCTGGGCAATGGTCTCAACGCCCATTTAGTCCTGGAGAACGGATTTACCTCCGGCACCGGCACTTTCGACAACACTTCCAACAAGCTGTTCAGTCGCAGCGCCTTTGTCGGCCTTGGCGGTTCTTGGGGCGCAGTCGACCTGGGACGCCAGTTCAGCGTGAATTTCAAGACCATCGGCGCCTACGATCCATTCAACTATAACTATCCCAGCCTGATTCCCCTCGCTGCTTCGGCATTCGGCAATTCGCCCATTGTCGTATCGAACGCGATCAATCCGACCGGGACCTTGGGCGGCTATCGATTCGACAACGATATCCAGTACACGGGGACGTTCGGCCCCGTTACCGTGCGCGGCGAATATGTCTTGGGCGAAGTAGCCGGCAGCACAAAGAATGGTTCGGCGCAGGCGATCGGCGCAACCTATTCGGACGGCGCGCTCAGCTTCGGCGGTGCCTACGGTCAAAAAACGGCGACCTTCACCGCCAGCGGGCCGGGATTGCCGGGTACCGTACCGGCCGGTTCCTATCAGGACGGGAAGCAATGGACCGCAGGCGGCGCTTACCGCTTCGGCAACTTCCGTGTTGCGGGCGGCTATATCAAGGAGACCCAGGAAAACGGCAGTGCATTGCGTGAAGCGCACGTGAAAAATTCCTGGGCAGGCTTGAGCTATAACTTCAATCCGGCGTTGAAACTGACCGGCGCGTTCTATCGGACCAAGGTCGGCTTCATCGGCGGCGCGGAAGGCAAGCGCGACCTGTGGATCGTCGGCGCCGGCTACGCATTGTCGAAACGCACGAGCCTGTACGGCGAAATCGACCAGATCAGACTCTCCGGCGCGATCCTCGGCGCACCCGGATTGGCGGGCGCACGCATCCTTCAGAACGGCTTGTCGGTCGGCATGACCCACCAGTTTTAAGGATCAGGTTTCAGGAATGATGCAGGGCACCTTCGGGTGCCTTTGCTTTTTTCAGATGTATTTGGCGACTATTCGCCGACGCTTCGCTTCCCGCGAAACACCGTGGTATCCGCATAGAACTCCCTGGTCTGACCCGGCCACCACCCCGGCACGCCAAGTACCGGCAGCGGCGTAAAGTCGGAGGTCGCGAGGCCTTTCGACAAATGGCGCGCCACGGTTTGGTCGAGCCATTCCGTCTTGCCGCGATCCGACAGGCTGAAATAACCGGGTTCCGCCACGACCGGCAACGCGTGGGCCGTAATCGCCTTGTACGGCGCGACCAGTTTTTCCATCAGTGCGTGACCGAACAACCATACTTCGCAGACAGATTCAAACTCGGCACGCCGGGCCATGAAGGCTTCCTGCCAATGGTGCGCACGCAGGGCATCGATCAGATCCGGGCTGCGCGTGACCAGCAGGGCTGCGTTTTCATCGAAAATCGTCGCGGCATCGCGTATTTTGCCGCGCGGCGTCTGCGCCTGCGGCGCCCTCGATATCTCGGCGGCTTGCAGCGCATTGAGCCGCACCTTGATGCCGGGAAAAGTCAGCCACACCAGCGCGTTAAGGAAATCATGCAGGTTCGCGCGGGTTGGGACGCATCCAGTCGCACTGATGAAGGCTTCATATGCGGTGCCGGCAGGCAGTTCCGACTGGGGCACGAAGCGGATCGGCAGGCCGCGATGATTATGAAGCCGGGCCTGCGCCGCAGCGCGATTCAGCTGTTCGCACCAGTTTCCGTCGTACAGCACAGACTGCGCGGCCGGCAGAAACGGTGCGAGCCATGGGCGCGTCCAGTCGATGATGTCGAAGAATCGCGCCGTCATTGCATTGTTGCCAGCACATCGCCGGAGTGGCGTTTCAAACCATTTTCCAGCTGATCGTTTCGCCGCCGTTCAAAGGAACCAGCGATGTCTCGCCGAACGGCACTTCGGCCGGCAAGGTCCAGGTCTCGCGCCGCAAGGTGATCTGGTCGACATTGCGCGGCAAGCCATAGAAGGCGGGTCCGTTCAGGCTTGCGAAGGCTTCGAGCTTGTCGAGCGCACCCGCCCTGTCGAATGCCTCCGCGTACAGTTCCATCGCATGCAGGGCGGTATAGCATCCGGCGCAGCCGCAGGCATGTTCCTTCAAGCCCCTGGCATGCGGAGCCGAGTCCGTGCCGAGGAAAAATTTCGGGTTTCCGGAAATGGCGGCCTGCACCAAGGCCAGACGATGCTCTTCGCGCTTCAGGACAGGCAGGCAATAGTAATGCGGCCGGATGCCGCCCTTGAAAATCTCGTTGCGGTTGTACAGCAGATGATGCGCGGTGATCGTGGCGCCGAGCGGGCCTTTCGCTTCGGCGACATATTGCGCCGCATCCCTGGTGGTGATGTGTTCGAACACCACTTTCAGTTCAGGCATGTCTTGCCGCAGCGGCTGCATCACGCGTTCGATGAAGACCGCTTCACGGTCGAATACATCGATGGCCGGATCGGTCACTTCGCCATGCACGAGCAACGGCATGCCGACTTCCTGCATGACTTCGAGCGTTCTATAGCATTTGGACAAGGCGGTCACGCCCGCGTCGGAATTGGTGGTCGCTCCGGCCGGATAGAGCTTCACCGCATGCACCACGCCGCTGTCCTTGGCGCGGCGGATTTCATCGGGCGGCGTGTTGTCGGTCAGATAAAGCGTCATCAGCGGCTCGAAGCGCATGCCGGCCGGCAGCTTACCGAGAATCCGCTCGCGATAGGCCTTGGCCTGTTCGGTCGTCGTGACCGGCGGCCTCAGGTTGGGCATGACGATAGCGCGCGCAAACTGGCGGGCGCTATGCGGCAATACATCCGCGAGCACGGCGCCGTCGCGCAAATGCAGGTGCCAGTCATCGGGACGGGTGATGGTGATGCTTTGGCTGATGGTTTCGGAAGAATGAAGAGGCATAGCGGTACTTTCTGTGGACAGCCGCTATTTTACCTTCCGCTTCGCCACCTCGAACGGCATGCCGTCAATGGATGATTTTCGCGAGGAAGTCGCGGGCGCGCTCCGAACGAGGCGCATCGAAGAACTCATCCTTGAGCCGGTCCTCGACGATCTGGCCGCGATCCATGAAAATCACCCGGTCGGCCACTTTCCGGGCAAAGCCCATCTCATGCGTGACCACCATCATCGTCATGCCTTCCTGCGCCAGCCCGACCATCACATCCAGCACTTCATTGATCATCTCCGGATCGAGCGCCGAAGTCGGCTCGTCGAACAGCATCGCGATCGGATCCATCGACAGAGCCCGCGCAATCGCCACCCGCTGCTGCTGCCCGCCCGACAACTGTCCCGGAAACTTGTCCCGGTGCGCCAGCAGGCCGACCCGATCGAGATACTTCAGCCCTTTCTCGGTCGCTTCTTCCTCGCTGCGCCCGAGCACCCGGGTCTGTCCGATGGTCAGGTTCTGGCGGATCGACAGGTGCGGGAACAGTTCGAAGTTCTGAAACACCATGCCGATGCGCGCGCGCAGCCTCGACAGATTGGTTTTCGGATCGCCCACCGAGACGCCGTCGACCA
>JAQGLQ010000374.1 GCA_028292785.1 Noviherbaspirillum sp.
ACGCATACGATGTCATAGGCCGGCGACAGTTCGGGCTTGACGCCATTATGGTAGATCACGGAAAAATTCTTGAGGTGGGCATCGGCATTGCCGAGCAGCGTATTGACGGCTTGCCGGATGAAGAACTGGCGGATGTCTTCGATGCCCCGGACGCCGAGGCGGTCGAGCACCCGCAGCAGATTGAGGAAGTATCTGGGCTCGCCGTACTTCCGGTTTGGCATGAGCGTCTGCATCTGGCAGGCATCCTCCATGTGGGTCGCGCCGCCTGGCGTGCGGTCGAACCGCTCCACCGCGAGGAAATGCGTGCCGGCGCCCAAGGCCTCGACCAGGTCGGGCATCTCGATGTGAGACATCGGCCGCGGCTCGCATACCGCGACGTTCACGCCGGCCTTCGAGGCGAGCGTCATCGCCGTATATTCGTTGAATATCTGCGAGTCGTCGCCGGGCAACGGCAGCTTGGCGATGATGTCCGACAGATGCCCCCGCACCGGGAGGATAAAGCGCCTGCCCTCGTGCGCGGAAGACAGCGCAATCTTGTTTTGCAGGCCGGAGATTGCCGCCGCTCCCTCGGCCGCCGCTTCCGGCACGCTGATTTCGAGATTGTCCGCGCCGCCGGTGACGCCATAGGCACGCGCGGCGCCGGTCAGCTTGGCGAGATTCGCGGGCACGACCTTCACGGCGCCGGGCAGGTCTTCGCCTGCGGCGGCGAGGATACCGAAGTCGTCGGTATCGCGCGCATTTTTCCGCGTCGCCGCCAGCCTCTTGCGCAGCGGCCCTTCCGGCAGCAACCCGGCGAAGAACGGCGGCAATTCGCCGCGCTCGCTGTACATGGCGGGATGAAACGGATTGCCGAGCACTTCCCGCGTCACCTCCTCATTGCCTGGAACAGTGAGCGAAAGCGACAGCGTGGGACGATGCGGATCGGCCATATAGTTTTCGGTCGGCACGAAACGCGTGGCGCGGCCGGCCTCGCAAAGCCAGCCGACATGGATGTCGTGCAGCCATACCTCGAGGTAGCGCGGTTCGAGCGCCGCACTCATTGCTTGTCCCCGAGCAGACGCTCCACCGATGAAGGCACGTCATCGGGGCCGATGGTTTTTCCCGATAGAAGACGTTCCACTTCCGGGACCAGATGCTTGGGTATCAGCATCCACTGGGCGTCGAGCGCGGCGGCAAGCGCATCCAGCGTGCTGCCGCGCATATCGCGGTCCGAAGCCAGCATGCGATATAGATTGGGCGGTTGAATCGCGACGTATTCGGCAATCTCCGGAATTGTGCGATTTAGCAACTTTCGCCGAGCGTTTATTTGTGACTTGAAGCTCATAGTGTCGTATGTAACACTTTACTGTTTGATTGGTATATTAAAGTATAGCGATATATTGCCTTTGGAGTGTTGTTTTTAATATTTCTGATGGGTTTTAGTATCTTATATGACACTGCGGCAACGTAATTGTCTGGAAAAGGCGAAACGTTTTGCAAAATACCAGGGCCAGCCTACGATTGCGATCAACGCCGCAAGACTGTAGTCCCAAAAAAAAATGGGCACCGTAATGGTGCCCATTTTTTATGCTTCGGTTTCGTACATCCGATGCGAACCCCGGCATCACCCGCATGCGAATCCAGCTACATCAAGCGCTCTTCAACGCCGCCAGTACCCGCTCCCGCGTCATCGGCGCCTGTCGTAACCGCACACCCGTGGCGTCGAAGAACGCATTCGCCACCGCCGCCGGAACAATCCGCGAAGTCGCCTCCCCTGCTCCCGTCGGCGCGATCTCCGGCCGATTGATCAGGACGATGTCAATCGATTCCGGCGCATCATGCATCTCCAGAATCGGATAGGTCGCCCAGTCGACGCTGGTCACCATGCTCTCGTCGAAACGCACTTCTTCGAACAGGCAGCGCGACAGCGCCTGAATCATCCCGCCTTCGATCGTGTAACGCAAGCCTTGCGGATTGACCACAAGTCCGCAGTCATGCGCCACCGTGAATTTGCGCGCCCAGATGCGCCCCGTCTTGCGCTCGACCTCGATGTCGGCCACCACCGCGATGATCGTGCCGCCGCGCTGCGCGTAGGAGATGCCCTGCCCCTTCAGTATGTCGCCGGACCGATCCTTCTGCGCGGAGGTGCGCGGCTTCCATCCCGCCTTCTCCGCCGCCACGCGAACGACTTCCTGGTCGCGCGGCTTGGTCAGGTTCTTCACACGGAAGGCGACCGGATCTTCGCCGAGGCTGAGCGCCAGCTCATCGATGAACTGCTCGCTGGCGAAATGAATCTGCAGGCCGACCGGATCGCGCATGTGCGATGTGCGCAAGGGCGACGCGCGCTCGAGCATCGGCGGCACCACTTCCCAGCCGAGACGCTTGTTGGCGAAGCCGTAGCTTTCCAGCGGGGTGCCGAAACCTTCGCCTATCTTCGGCGGCATGCCGAGTTCCATGCCGACCAGGCTGTCGCGCGGATCGGACTCGTTACTCTCGATCATGGCGCGCGAGAAGCCGCGCGATATGAATTCATAACCGGTTACCTTGCCGGAGGCGTCGACAGCCGCGCGGGCGCGGTGGATCGAAGCCGGGGCTTTCGGGTCCCATGCGGTGCCGTCGCGGCGCATGCCCTGCACTCGGACCGGTTTGCCGGTCAGTTTCGACAGCAGCGCCGCATCGAGAGCGGCATCGCCGGCATCGTTGCGGCCATAGGAGCCGGCGCCGATCACCCAGATCGCCTGCACCTTGTCGACCGGCATGCCAAGCAGCTTGGCAACGCCATCGCGCGCATAGTGCGGCTTTTGCGTTCCGGTCCACAGCGTGGCGCGGTCGGCCTTCACGTCCGCGACCGCGCAGGCCGGGCCCATGCTGGCATGCGACTGGAACGGCCATTCGTATTCGGCTTCGACGACGCGCGCCGCATCCTTGAATGCAGCGGCCACATCGCCGTCCTTCACTTCGTCCTGCGACTTCGATACCTTTGCCGAGCGGATGTGGTCATGGATCTTGTCCACCGCGACGAACGGCTTCTTCGGCTCGCTCCACTGCACCTTGAGCATCTGCGCGGCGCGCACCGCGTCCCATTCTTTCGGGGCGACGACCGCGAGGAAGTCTCTTTCATGAACCACGCGCGCGCCCTTGACGCCGCGGATCGATGCCGCATCGACTTTCACCGGAACGCCGCCGGCGTGCGGCGTGCGGATGACACGCGCATGCAGCATGCCCGGCACCCGGACGTCGCTGACATAGTTATCGGTGCCGTAGACTTTCCAGGCGACGTCGCGGCGCGGGAAGGACTGGCCGACCACCTTGTATTCCGCGGGCGATTTCGGCTTGGCCTTGCCCTTGACGTCCAGCCCGTTGCCGATCTGCTTGTTCCACTCGAGCTTGGAGTTGAAATACTTGCCGCCGATGAGGTCGGTATAGCTGACGCGCTTGGCGGCATCGTCCATCGAAACGACCACGCCGTCGGTCACGGTGAGCCGTTCGGCCGGCACGCCGAGCTGGTTCGACGCCATGTCGACCAGGATGCGGCGCGCTTCGGCGGCGGCATTGCGCAGCGGCTTGGCGCCCGACTGGATGCCAAGTGCGCTCGAGGCGCCACCCTGGTTCATCGAGGTCGCGGTGTCGCCCATCAGTACGCTGACTTTTTCATAGGGCACGTCGAGTTCTTCGGCGACGATCTGCGCGATCGCGACGTCGAGGCCCTGCCCGAGGTCGACCTTGCCGAAGAAGACCGATACCCGCCCGTCGGGGAGGATGGCTACCCATGAATCGAGTTCTTCCGCGACGAGCGCCGGCTTGGCCGAACCGGCTGCCTGCGCCATCGCGACGCCCGGCATCCATGGCATGGTCGTGGAAACCACGAGCGCGCCGGAGGCCTTGAGGAAATCGCGGCGCTTGATCGAGATATTTAAATCGTTGTTTTGATCGCTCATGTCAGTGTCTCCCTTAAACCGATTGCGCCATTTTTGCTTGGGCGCGCTTGATGGCGCGCATGATCGACACATGCGTGCCGCAGCGGCACTTCAGTCCGGTCAGGGCCTCGCGGATTTCCGTGTCGCTTGCCTTCGGATTTTTTTCGAGGAAGGCAGCGGCGGTCATCATCCAGCCGCTGATGCAGTAACCGCACTGCGGCACCTGTTCTTCGACGAACGCGACCTGGATCGGATGTGGCTTCTCGGGGGTGCCCAGGCCGGCGATCGTGGTGACGCTCTTGCCCGCCGCCGCCGATACCGGCATTACGCAAGAGCGCGTCGGCTCGCCGTTCAGGTGCACCGTGCAGGCGCCGCATTGCGCAAGTCCGCAGCCGAACTTCGGGTTGTTCATCTTGAGGTCATCGCGCAATGCGTAAAGCAAGGGCATTTCGGGACTTGCGTTGACGGAGACCTGCTTGCCGTCTACCTTGAATTTGATGTTTGCCATGTCTCCTCCATTGGCGGTTCATTGAGATCGAACCGGGTTCGATGATATTGATACTG
>JAQGLQ010000396.1 GCA_028292785.1 Noviherbaspirillum sp.
ACCTGCTCGGCGGGGTGATGGTGGGCGATGCCGGCGAATACGGCACCCTGCTGCAGATGATGCTGAACCGGATCGAACTGCCGGAAGCGCCGGAATTCCTGATCCTGCCGCAGAGCGACGGCAAGGCGAAGCAGGGCCTGGGCATCGATGCGCTGCCGGCCTCGGCCCAGATCTGCTCCTGCAACAACGTTTCCAAGGGTGACCTGTGCGCCGCGGTGGCAGGCGGCGCCTGCGATATCGGCGCGCTCAAGTCCTGCACCAAGGCCGGCTCCACCTGCGGCGGCTGCGTGCCGCTGGTGACGCAGGTGATGAAGGCCGAGATGAAGAAGCAGGGCATGGCGGTCAGCAATCACGTGTGCGAACACTTCGCCTTCTCGCGCCAGGAGCTGCATCATCTGGTGCGGATCGAGAAGATCCGCAGCTTCGACGCGCTGCTGTCGCGCCATGGCCGCGGTCTCGGCTGCGACATCTGCAAGCCAGTCGCGGCCAATATCTTTGCCTCGGTGTGGAACGACTTCGTGCTGAAGAAGGAGCACGCCGGCCTGCAGGATTCCAACGATTACTTCCTCGGCAATATCCAGAAGGATGGCACGTATTCCGTCGTGCCGCGCATGCCCGGCGGCGAGGTCACGCCCGACGGGCTGATCGCGGTCGGGCAAGTGGCCAAGAAATACAAGCTGTACACCAAGGTGACCGGCGGTCAGCGCATCGACCTGTTCGGCGCACGCGTGGACCAGCTGCCGGCGATCTGGGAAGAACTGATCGCCGCCGGCTTCGAATCCGGCCATGCGTACGGCAAGGCGCTGCGCACGGTCAAGTCGTGCGTCGGCTCGACCTGGTGCCGCTATGGCGTGGACGACAGCCTTGGTCTCGCGATCGAAGTGGAGAACCGCTACAAGGGCTTGCGCGCGCCGCACAAGATCAAGTTCGGCGTGTCCGGATGCACCCGCGAATGCGCCGAAGCGCAGGGCAAGGACGTCGGCATCATCGCCACCGACAAGGGCTGGAACCTGTACGTCTGCGGCAACGGCGGCATGCGGCCGCGCCATGCGGAACTGCTGGCGTCGGACCTCGACAAGGAAATGCTGATCAGATATATCGACCGCTTCCTGATGTTCTATATCCGTACCGCCGACCGGCTGCAGCGCACCAGCGTCTGGCGCGACAACCTCGAAGGCGGGCTCGATTACCTGAAGGACGTGGTGGTGAACGACAAGCTCGGACTGGCCGCGGAGCTCGAAGCCGACATGCAGCAGGTGGTGAACGCCTACGAATGCGAATGGAAGGCGGCAGTCAACGATCCCGAGACGCGCAAGCGCTTTCGCCAGTTCGTCAACAGCGACCAGTCGGATCGCAATGTCGTGTTCACCGAAGAGCGCGGCCAGCTGCGTCCGGCCACGCCGGAGGAGCGCCGCCGGATACCCATCGTAAGAGCCGCCTGACATCAGGTCGAGGAAAGAGAAAGCAATGAGTTACGACACTGCCATGGAAGCTGCAAGGGAAACCTGGGTTGCGGTCTGCGAGCTGGACGACATCATCTCCGACACCGGTGTATGTGCGCTGGTCAATGGACGCCAGATCGCCATCTTTCATCTCGATCACGGCGAGCGCCGCCTGTACGCGATCGACAACTACGATCCGAACGCGCAGGCCGGCGTGCTGTCGCGCGGCCTGGTGGGCAGCCTCGGCGAGCGCATCGTGGTCGCTTCGCCTATCTACAAGCATCACTTCGACCTGCGCACCGGTGAATGCGTCGAAGCGCCCGAGCATTCGGTCGATGCCTTTCCGGTGCGCGTCGAGAACGGCAAGGTATGGGTTTGCGCATGACAAGTGAAGCGCGGTCACGACTCGCGGTGGTCGGCAACGGCATGGCCGGCATGCGCACCGTGGAAGAATTGCTGAAGCTCGCCCCGGACCTGTACGACATCACCGTGTTCGGCGCCGAGCCGCACGGCAATTACAACCGCATCATGCTGTCGCCGCTGCTGGCGGGCGACAAGAATCTCGACGACATCATGCTGCATACGCGCGCATGGTATCGCGACAACGGCATCACGCTGCACGCCGGCGATCCGGTGGTCGCCATCGACCGCACGCGTCGCATCGTGCGCTCCCGCGCGGGTGTCGAGGTGGCGTACGAGCGGCTCTTGCTGGCGACCGGTTACACGCCGTTCATCATTCCGGTGCCCGGCCACGATCTGCCGGGCGTGATGGCATTCCGCGACATCCAGGATGTCGAGACCATGCTCGCCGCAGCAAAAAATTATAAGCATGCGGTGGTGATCGGCGGCGGGCTGCTCGGCCTCGAAGCCGCCAATGGATTGATGCGGCAGGGCATGCATGTGACCGTGGCGCACGTCAGCGATTGCCTGATGCATCGCCAGCTCGACAAATCCGCCGCGGCCCTGCTGCGCAAGGCGCTGGAAGGACGTGGCATGCGTTTCCTGCTGAACGCCGACACCACCGCCATTCTCGGCGAGGACCGGGTCAGGGCAGTGCGCTTCAAGGATGGCACCGAAGCCGCCGCCGACCTGGTGGTGATCACCGCCGGCGTGCGGCCGAACATCGGACTCGCGCGGCAGGCCGGCCTGCATTGCGAACGCGCCATCGTGGTCGACGATACCTTGCAGACCTACGATCCGCGCATCTATGCGGTCGGCGAATGCGTGCAGCACCGTGCGGCCACCTTCGGCCTGGTGGCGCCGATCTGGGACCAGGCGCGCGTCTGCGGCGCGCATCTTGCCGGCGCCGGCCATCTGCGCTATGTGCAGCAGGCCACCGCGACCAAGCTGAAAGTCACCGGCATCGACCTGTATTCGACCGGCGATTTCGTCGGCGATGGCGACAGCGAAGACTTGTTGATGCGCGATCCGCGCCGCGGCATCTACAAGCGGCTGGTGCTGAAGGGCGGCAAGCTCATCGGCGCGGTGCTGTACGGCGATGTCCGCGATGGACCGTGGTATTTCGAACTGATCCAGAAAAAAACCGATATCGCCGCGCTACGCAGCCAACTACTGTTCGGCGAAGCGGCATGCGCGCAAGCCGCCTGACCGGAGCCTGATTTGCATCGTTCCTTCATCCCGATTTCGGCGACCGAGACCCGCACCACTTGTCCCTACTGCGGCGTGGGCTGCGGCGTGCGCGCCACCATGCATGCCGACGGCCGGCTCGAGATCGCCGGCGACGAAGCGCATCCCGCCAACCGCGGCCGCCTCTGCGTCAAGGGCTCGGCGCTGGCGGAAACCGTCGACCTCGACGGCCGTCTGCTGCATCCGAAGATCCGCCGCGGCCGCGCGCAGGCGCCGCAACGCGCGAGCTGGGACGAAGCGCTGGACCACGTAGCCGGCGGCTTTCGCCGCATCATCGAACAGCACGGGCCGCAGGCGGTCGCCTTCTATGTTTCCGGCCAGTTGCTGACCGAAGACTATTACGTCGCCAACAAGCTGATGAAAGGCTTCATCGGCAGCGCCAACATCGATACCAATTCGCGCTTGTGCATGTCGTCCGCCGTGGCCGGCCACAAGCGCGCGTTCGGCGCCGACCTGGTGCCGGTCTGCTACGACGACCTCGAACTCGCCGACCTGGTGGTGCTGGTCGGCTCCAACACCGCGTGGTGCCATCCCATCCTGTTCCAGCGCATCACGCGCATCAAGGAACAGCGCCCGGACATGAAGATCGTGGTGATCGATCCGCGCCGCACCGCGACCTGCGAATCGGCCGATCTGCATCTGCCGATCAAGGCCGGCACCGACGTGCGGCTGTTCAACGGCTTGCTCAGCTATCTGGAACGCGATGGCCGCATCGATGCCGCCTTCGTGGCCGCCCATACCAGCGGGGCGGAGAATGCGCTCGCGGCCGCCGCCGAATGCGACGACGTGGCGGCGGTGGCCGAGACATGCAGGGTCGATCCGCAGGCCCTGCTCGCGTTTTACCGGATGTTCGCCGCGACCGAAAAAGTCGTGACCGCGTTTTCGCAGGGCGTCAATCAATCGTCGGCCGGCACCGACAAGGTCAACAGCATCATCAACTGCCATCTCTACACCGGCCGCATCGGCCGCGCGGGCATGGGCCCGTTCTCAATCACCGGCCAGCCCAATGCGATGGGCGGCAGGGAAGTCGGCGGCCTGGCCAACATGCTGGCCGCGCACATGGATCTCGATAATGCGGCGCACCGCGACGCGGTGCAGACCTTCTGGGATGCGCCGCGCATGGCCGAGCGGCCCGGCCTGAAAGCGGTCGACTTGTTTCGCGCGATCGAGGAAGGAAGCGTCAAGGCGGTCTGGATCATGGCCACCAATCCGGTGGTCAGCATGCCCGACGCCGACCAGGTGCAACGGGCGCTCGCCGCCTGCGAACTGGTGGTGGTATCGGACATGATCGAAAAGACCGATACCTGCGCCTATGCCGACGTGCTGCTGCCGGCGCTCGGCTGGGGCGAGAAGGATGGCACGGTCACCAACTCCGAGCGCCGCATCTCGCGCCAGCGTGCCTTCCTGCCCGCGCCGGGCGAGGCCAGGGCGGACTGGGACATCATCTGCGAGGTTGCGCGCCGCATGGGCCATGCCGGATTCGATTATTCCGGCCCGCATGAAATTTTCGACGAGCATGCGCGGCTCAGCGCATTCCGCAATGATGTCGCGGCGCCGCGCATGTTCAATATCGGCGGCCTGAGCGGTCTCGGCAAGCAAGGCTTCGACAGCCTCGAACCGGTGCAGTGGCCGGTGGCGGCGCCTTTCGCGGGGACCGGGCGCCTGTTCGCCGATCGCAGGTTCGCCCATGCCGACGGCAAGGCGCGCTTCATCGCCACCGTTCCGCGTCTGCCGGCGCATGCCGCCGACGGAGAATTTCCGCTGACCCTCAACACCGGCCGCGTGCGCGACCAGTGGCACACCATGACGCGGACCGGAAAATCGCCGAAGCTGGCCGACCACATCGCCGAACCCTTCATCGACATCCATCCGCAGGATGCGTTGCTGTGCGGCGTGCGCGAAGGAGAACTGGCGCGCGTCTCGACCCGCTGGGGTTCCATGGTCGCGCGCGTGCAGCATGGTGGCGGCATCGCGCGCGGCAGCGTATTCGTGCCGATCCACTGGAACAACCAGACCGCATCCGATGCGCGCGTCGGCGCGCTGGTCAATCCGGCGGTCGATCCGGTGTCGGGCGAGCCGGAGTTCAAGCACACGCCGGTGCGGGTCGACGAATTCCGCGTCGAATGGCACGGCTTCG
>JAQGLQ010000400.1 GCA_028292785.1 Noviherbaspirillum sp.
CGGAAATCACGACATCGAATGCGACCTCGCCGCTGCGCAGCAAGGCTTGTTCGGGCTCCGTGAAGATTTCGACGCTCAGGTCTTTTCCGGAAAAGCACGACCGCAAGGTGCGCATCAGAGCGTGCAGTACGTTGATTTCATCGTCCAAAAGCAAAATTCGTCTCATGGCTTTTTCCCTTCCTTGCGAACATGGATGGTAAGCGGACTACCCGTCGATTTCTCGAAGCGGATAATCTGCTCGATGAAGTGCTCGGTCAGCTTGTGGCCGGCCGACAGCAGCAGCGAACCGTCGCTATTGAGCAGGTCGCGCGCGACGATCATTCCGCCGCGCAGATCCGCCGGGCTTGCCGCCTCGTCCTGCAAGGCTTCGGCGATGACCGGGCTTCTGCCGCTGACGATTTCTTGGAAGGCCTCGACCACGACCGGATCGTAGCGTTTGCCTCTGCTCTGTATGATAAGCGGCGCCGCTTCTTCAGGCCGCAGCTCGCGCTGCACCAGCACGCCCATCTGCAAATTATCGTAATCGCTTGCAAGGGCGAGAATGCGCGCGCCGACCGGTATGTTGAAGCCGGACAGGCCATCGGGGAATCCTTCGCCGTCGAAGCGCTCGTGCTGCGAACGTATGATCCCGGCCGCGTCGCGCAAATCCTCCAAGGGCATCAGCATCTCTTCGCCGCGCGCCGGGTGCTTCCGGTAGAGCGCGAGGCAGTCGCCCTTCATCCGCCACACCGGCATGGAGAGCATTTCGTCGGAAAAGCCGATCTTGCCGATGTTATGCAATAGGCTCGCGATAAAAACGTCTTGCGTCTCTTGCGTGCCCAGTCCCATCTTCAACGCGATCTTGCGCGCCAGGTCGGCGACGCGGCGCGAATGGCCGGCGAGATTGCCGCCGCGGGTTTCGATCAGGTTGGAAAATACCTTGATCGACGTGAGGAAGCTGGTCTTGAGCTTCTCATTGGCTTGCGTCAGCTCGGCAGTGCGCTGTTTCACGCGCGATTCGAGTTCAGCGTTGAGTGCCTTGAGTTCTTCGTTCTGGCTGCGCGTCAGGCCTTCCAGCCGCCGCCTTTCCTCTTCCAGCGCCTTGCGCTCCAGTGCGTGCCACACTACCAGGAGGATATCGGTATCGTCCCACGGCTTGGTGATGTAGCGGTAGATTTCGCCGCGATTAATCGCGTTCAGGATCGATTGCACGTCGCCATAGCCGGTCAGGAGCAGGCGCAGGGCGTCGGGGCATAGGCAACGCGCGTGCTCCAGGAAATGTGCGCCGTCCATCTCCGGCATGCGCATGTCGGAGATGATCAGGTCGACATTTTCCCTTTCCAGCAATTTCAGCCCGGAAGCACCGCTGTCGGCAGTCAGCACCTCGTATCCCTGGCTGCGAAACAGGCGGCGCAGCGAGGACAGGATGTTCGGCTCATCGTCGACGCACAGGATGCGCGCAGGCTGATGCGTCGCCAAGGTCACGGCCGGAGCTGCGGCATTCATGCGCCGTCTTCCAGTGCGCTGTGCCGGATCGGAAGCGTGATGCAAAACGTCGTTCCCGCGCCGACCTCGCTTTCGACTTCAATACTTCCGCGATGCTTTTGCACGATGCCGTATGAAAGCGAGAGACCCAAGCCGGTGCCGGTACCGATCGGCTTGGTGGTGAAGAAAGGATCGAAGATGCGCAACAGGTTTTCCTTGGGGATGCCGCAGCCGTTGTCCGCGATTTTTATCCAGACGTTTTCGCCGTCGGCGCCGGTGCTGACCGTGATGGCGCCGCGCTTGTCTTTGATCGCATGCGCGGCGTTGACCACCATGTTCATCACCACTTGGTTGATCTGCGACGGCAGGCATTCGATGTCCGGGATGTCGCCGTATTGCTTGACCACGTCAGCCTTATATTTCACTTCGTTGTTGACGATATTCAACGTGGAATCGATGCCCTGATGCAGATTGGCCCACTGCCATTCCTGGTTGGCATCGGTGCGGGAAAAGTCTTTCAGATCCTGCACGATCTTGCGCACGCGCACGATGCCTTCCTTCGATTCCTTCATCAGCACCGGGATGTCCTCTTTCAGGAATTCCAGCTCGATCTGCTCGCGCAGATCGTTCAATGCGGAAAGCACCAAGGGCGGCTCAATGCTTTGCTCCGCCTCTTCGTAAGCTGTCAGCATCTTCATGAGATCGGCAATATAATTTTCCAGGGTGCTGAAGTTGGAAAATATGTAGCCGATCGGATTGTTGATTTCATGCGCGACGCCGGCGGCGAGCTGACCGATCGAGGCCAGCTTTTCCGACTGTACCAACTGTTCCTGCGCCATTGAGAGCTTAGCGTTCAACTCGGTCAGTTCCTTGTTGCGGCGCGTGAGTTCGGCCTCCACCGTTTCCCTTCTTTTGATGTCTTCTTCGAGGCGGCCGTTGGCCTGCTCCAGCTGATAGGTCCGCCTTGTGACGAGCTCCTCCAGTTCGTCCAGGCGGGCAGAATCCACGGCATTGTTATGCTGATTTTTTTTGGATGGGATTGTTTCCATATTTATCTCCGGCTTGATCAAGCAAGAAGCAGCTGGCACACTTCTTCGAATTCCGATTCGGTTTGCCGGAACACCGCGTGCAGCGTCGCGGGAGGAATGCGCAAGCTGTTCCAGGCGTCTTCGACGATCGTCGGCACCATCGCTTCTTCCTTGGGCGGCAGATCGAGGGCATGCACGATGGCGTCGGCTGCGTGGACCACGCTCGCGATATCGCCCAAGTCCTGCGAACGTGGCGCATGATGGTTGGCGATGGCCTTTTGCATCAGCACCGGGAATTTCCAGTGCTCCGCGAGCGCGCGTCCGGCGACGGTGTGGTCCAGGCCTAGCGCCGCGCGTTCCGCCTCGTCCTGATGGCAGTCATGCTGGGTGCGGTATGCCACTGCCGCCGAATATTGCTCGGGAAAGCGCGTCACCAGCACCAGCGTGCCGACGTCGTGCAACAGGCCGGTGATGAAGGCGTAGTTCTGATTGAGATTCACCGCGCGCGCCAGCAGCTTGGAACAGACCGCCGTGCTGGCCGCGTGCTGCCAGAACGATTTGAAGTCGAAAGCAGGATGTATGTTCGTAGAAAAGACATCGGTCGCCGCGGCGGCGGTAATCAGCGCGCGGACACTGTCGAAGCCTAGCACGGTGATTGCCTGCTGGATGGTGCCTACCTTGCGCGGTAGTCCATAGAACGAGGAATTGGCCAGGCGCAGCGTTTTCGCCGCCAGCGCCTGGTCGCGCGATACCTTCTCCGCCAGTTCGCCCAGGTTGACGTCCTGCTGCTCGAAGCTGTTGAGCAGATCGATGACGATCACCGGCAGCGAAGGCAGGCTGCGGATATTCTTTCCCAGATCGTCGTGCGAGATTGCGGTCATTTCGTGCTTCCTAGCCGATATTCGGTAACGTGTCGCAACAAGGCGCCGCCGGCGCCGCTTTTTCTAAACAGGCTCGCCAGGCGCCGTTGAACACGTCCTCGTTCCGCTTGCAGGTCTGCTTCCGACAGCTCGTCGTTGATGATGCATACCGTATCAATGCCCCGACGCCGCAAGGACGCGAGCAGCTGGTCGGTTAGGACGGTCGCCGCCGGGAGAAGCGTGCCGCCTTGGCGGTCGACTATCGCTTGCGACAGCACCATGCCTGCGATGGCATCGTCCAGGTCCAATTCCTTGTAGAACTTAATCATGGCCGCTTCCTCTTTTTTTGAATTCGCAACGTTTCATTCCGGTCCGAGTACTCGGAACACTTCATCGAGCGTGGTCAAGCCGAGACCGACTTTGTTGAACGCATCGTCGCGCAAGGTGGTGAATCCATGGTCGCGCGCATATTCGATGATTTCCGTGACGGCGGCCTGCGAGGCGATCAGATGTCGCAGGTGCCTGTCCGGCACCAGCACCTCGTAGAGACCGGCGCGCCCCTTGTAGCCGGATTGGTAGCAAGCCGGGCAGCCGGTACCGGCGAAGACTTGTTCGATGCCTGCCGCGAACTTGCCGCCCAATCGCTGCAGCAGTTCGGCGTCGACGTTTGCCGGCGCACGGCATTCATCGCATATGCGCCGCACCAGCCGCTGGGCGATGATCGCTTCCAGGGCGGTCGCCACCACGAAGGGCTTCAAGCCGAGATCGAACAGGCGCGAAATTGTCGCGACCGCGGAATTGGTATGCAAGGTCGAAAACACCTGGTGGCCGGTCAGCGCGGCGTGGAATGCCACTTCGGCGGTTTCGAAATCGCGGATCTCGCCGATCAGGAGCACGTCGGGGTCCTGGCGCAGGATGGCGCGCAGAATTAATGGAAAGGTCAGGCCTATCTTCTCGCGCACCAGCACCTGGCCGGCGGCGTCGACATAGTATTCGACCGGATCTTCGATCGTGATGTAGTTTTTGTGCGAGGTCGCGTTGCTCTGCAGCAGGCTGTAGAGCGTGGTGGTTTTCCCGCTGCCGGTAGGTCCCGTGGTCAGCACGAT
>JAQGLQ010000405.1 GCA_028292785.1 Noviherbaspirillum sp.
CATCCTGAACGACTGGGTGATCCTCAGTATCCTGACGTAATCCATGCGATCGATCATCGCGCCCGCAAGCATGGACAACATCAGGGTAGGCGCGGATTCGGCCAATGCGATGACGCCAAGCCATGTAGTTGAATGCGTGAGCTCCCAGGCCAGCCAGCCGATCGCCACCTTCTGCAGCCAGACCGCGATATTGGAAGCAACGTTGCCAATGACGTAGAGGCGATAGTTTCTGATTGCAAACGTGAGCCGTATCGCCTTCAGGCCGCCCGGAATTTCCAACGCATTACTCCATTTATTTTTAGTTATCGGTGCAGAACGGCAAACGGGTAGGACGGCGATTCGTCTCCCCTTCCGCCGGCGGACGTGCTATCGAAAACAAGCGCATCAATCAACAGTCACATGCGCCGCATCGATCACCTTCTTCCATCGCCCCCGTTCCGCCGCCATGAACTCCGCCAGTTCCTTGGGCGTATTGCCGATCACTTCGCCGCCCAGCGCATGAAACTTCTGCTGCACGTCCGGCAGCTTGAGCGCTTCGCTGATGGCGCTCTGGTATTTCTGCGCGATCTCCGGCGGCGTGTTCGGCGGCGCGACCAGCGCGAACCACGCGCTGGCCTCGAATCCCGGCAAGCCGGCTTCGGCCACGGTCGGCACGTCGGGCGACACCGTGCTGCGGCTCTTGCTCGCCAGGCCGAAGAACTTCACCTTGTTCTCCTGCCTGAATTTCAGCACCGCCGAAATATTCCCGATGAACAGATCCACGCGGCCGGCGACCAGATCGGTCAGTGCCGGGCCTTCGCCCTTGTAGGGGATGTGGATCAGCTCCACGCCGCCCATGTTGGCAAGCATCTGCCCCGACAGATGCGAGGTGGAGCCGTTCCCCTGCGAGGCATACGATACCTTGCCCGGATTGGCCTTCGCATAAGCGATCAGTTCCTTGAGCGTCGAAGCGGGAAAATCCGCCCGCGCCGTGATCACGTTCGGGATCATCGACAGCATCGTGATGGGCACGAACTTCGTGGGCTCGTATTGCAGCTTCTTGTAGAGACTCTGATTGATCGACAGCGGTCCCGGCGGACTGGCCAGCAAGGTATAGCCGTCCGGCTCGGCCGTATAGACCGCGGTGGCGCCAATGTTGCCGCCGGCACCGACGCGATTGTCGATGATCACCGGCTGGCCCCATTTTTCGCTGAGCTTCTGTCCGACGATGCGGGCCAGGACATCCACCGTGCCGCCGGCCGGGAAGTTCACGATGATCCTGATAGGACTCTTGGGAAAATCGGCGGCCGGGGTGGCTGCCATCGCCGCCATGGAAGCGCCGCCCAGCGCGCCAGCCAGCAACAGGGAGGTAAAAACGCGTCTCTTCATCATGTCTCCTTTGTTATGGAAGCCGTTCTGTCGCGGCATTTCCGGAAGTGCGTTCAGCCTTCGGGTGGGGTTCCGTCTATGCGGGACTCCCGTTTTCGTTCAGACCACCAGTTCCACCAGGTGCGGCCCCTTGCCGGCCAGGCCGCGGCCCATTTCGCGCGCCAGTTCCTCCAGATCGTGCGCCCGGCTCGCCGGGACGCCATGGCCCTGCGCCAGCGTGACCCAGTCGAGATGCGGCTCGTTCAGTGTCAGCATGTCCAGCGCAGTGCGGCCGGGCGCAGCGACGCCGACCTTGGCCAGTTCGCTGCGCAGGATATTGTAGGAGCGGTTCGCCAGGATGACGATCGTGATGTCGAGCGACTCGCGCGCCATTGTCCACAGCGCCTGCAGCGTATACATCGCGCTGCCGTCGCCGACCACAGCGAGCACCTTGCGCTCGGGCGCCGCCATTGCCGCACCGATGGCAACCGGGAGCGCATAGCCGAGCGATGCACCCATGCTGTTCATCCAGTCGTGCGGCGCGGCGCCGGCGGTCGGCGGAAAGAAGCCGCGTCCCATCGATACCGATTCGTCGACCACGATGGCATTTTCCGGAATCAGCGCGCCGAGCACCGCGGCGATGCCCTCCTGCGTAACCTTGCCGGTGGGGAGCGCCGGCCGGTTCAGCTCGGCGATCGCGGGCGCCGCCATCGCCGCGCCCAGTTCATGCGCCAGGGCTTCGAGCGCCTGTTCGATATCGTGCTCTGCCTGCGCCAGGGTATCGACCTTGCATGCATCGGGCGCCAGCAGGCTGGGCTGGTCGGGGTAGGCAAAGAACGCGACCGGTGTCTTGGCGCCGACCAGCACGATGCGTTCGACGTTCCTGAGCGTGGCGATCGCTCCCGGCACGTCGTATGGAAGCCGGTCCAGCCTGACCCGCCCGGCGCCGCGCTCGATGCGCGCATTCTGTCCTTCGCTCATCAGGCGGCATCCGGTTTTCGCGGCGATGCGGCCGGCCCACTCCAGCGCCTTGCCGCGCAAGGCAGCGCCGCCGAGCAGCATCACGTTGGCGCCTCCGGCGCGCAGCGCCCGCGCCACCGCGCTGACGGTATCGGCCGCGACAGGCTGAAGCGGCGCCGGCGGTTCCGCCTTCGCGGCTGCTTCAGCAGGCCCCCACGACACATCGGCGGGAAGGATCAGGGTGGCGATCCGGCCGGCTTGTGCCGCCTGCGCCGCCGCCGCGCCGTCCGCTGCCGCCTCGCAAGAGCTGCTGGACGTCCGCACCCAGTGCGACATCGGCCTTGCCACGCCTTCGATGTCGCCCGACAGCGGCGCGTCATAGCGCAGATGATAAGTGGCGTGCTCGCCGACGATATTCAGGATGCCCGAGTTCGCTTTCTTGGCATTGTGCAGATTCGACAATCCGTTCGCCAGGCCGGGCGCGAGATGCAGCAAGGTGGATGCCGGCTTGCCGGACAAGCGAAAATAGCCGTCGGCCGCGCCGGTGGCGACACCCTCGAACAGGCTGAGGACGCAGCGCATTCCGGCGACCTTGTCGAGCGCGGCGATGAAGTGCATCTCCGACGTGCCGGGATTGGCGAAACAGACATCGACTCCGCTCGACAGCAGGGTGCGCACCAGACTTTCAGCTCCATTCA
>JAQGLQ010000404.1 GCA_028292785.1 Noviherbaspirillum sp.
ATCTCAAGGGCCGCCGCATCGGCGTTCCCGAATATCAGCTGACCGCGCTGGTGTGGGCGCGCGCGCTGCTGCAGGATGACTTTGGCGTGAAGCCGGAAGATGTGACCTGGGTGCGCGGCGGCATCGACGAACCCGGCCGTCCGGAAAAAATCAAGCTGAAGCTGCCTCCCGGCGTGCGCATGGAAGACGCGCCCGAAACCGAAACCATCTCGAACATGCTCGACCGCGGCGAGATCGACGGCTTCATCGCACCGCGTCCGCCCAGCGCCCATGTGCTGAAGAATCCCAACGTGGGCTGGCTGTTCGACGAACCGACCGCTGTGGCGAAAGACTACTACAAGCGCACCGGCGTGTTCCCGATCATGCACGTGGTCGGCATCCGCAAGGAACTGGCGGAGCTGCATCCATGGCTCCCCGGCGCGGTGCTCATGGCTTTCGAACTCTCGAAGGAAGCCGCTCTCGAAAAGCTCGGCGATACCTCGGCCACCAAGGTCACTCTGCCATTCGTCGAAGAGCAGCTGAAAGCGGCGCGCGACTCGATGGGCACGGACTACTGGTCCTATGGCGTCGCTCCGGCGCTGCGCACGCTCGAGACTTTCGTGCGTCACCATTATTCGCAGGGATTGTCCGCGCGCCAGGTGACGGTCGAGGAATTGTTCCACCCCGCGACCTACGAGTCGTTCAAGATCTGATCGCTCATGCCGTTCCCGCCGCCGCGGGAACGGCAGCGCGGAGCAGGCCAAGGCCGTTTCTGGAGATGATGAAATGAATACCCAAGCAACTGATACGATGATGTCCTTGCGTATCGCCAAGGCCTACGACGTGGCCGAGGGCATCCGCAGTTTCGAGCTGGTCAACCCCGATGGTTCCGACCTCCCGCCTTTTACGCCGGGATCGCACGTGAAGGTGAAAGTGCCCAACGGCGCCATCCGCAAATACTCGCTGTGCAACGACCCCAACGACCTGAGCCGCTACATCATTACCATCAAGCGCGATGCGCAGGGTCAGGGTGGTTCGGTCAGCCTGGTCGACGACGCGAAAGAGGGCGATATCCTGCCCACTTCGCTGCCCGATAACGCGTTTGCGCTGGTCGAGGATGCGGCCGGCTATATCTTCATCGCCGGCGGCATCGGCATCACGCCCATTCTGTCGATGATCCGCTCGTTCGGCGAACTGCCGCCGGCGCCGTGGAAGCTCTACTATTTTTCACGCTCGCCCGAGACCACCGCGTTCCTCGATGTGCTGAGCGCCCCCGAGTACAGCGGCAAGGTGACCGTGCATCACGACTATGGCGACCCCGCGCAATCGTTCGACTTGTGGCCGGTCCTCGAGCGTCCGACCAGTGCGCATGTTTTCTGCTGCGGACCGCAAGGCCTGATGGATGCGGTGCGCGACATGTCCGGCCACTGGCCGCATTCGAATATTCACTTCGAGAGCTTCGTCGATGGCGACAAGCCGCGCGCCGACGACCAGCCATTTACCGTCAGACTCGCAAAGTCCGACAAGACTTTCGAAGTCCCGGTCGGCAAGTCGATCCTCTCGGTCCTGCATGAAGGCGGTTGCGACGTGGCTTCGTCCTGCGAAAGCGGCACCTGCGGCTCCTGCCGCACCGGCCTGATTTCGGGCGACGTCGATCATCGCGACATGGTGCTGATGCCCGAAGAGATGGAAACCCAGATCATGGTCTGCGTATCGCGCGCCAGGAATGGCGGCGAAATCGTGCTCGATCTGTAAGCCGGCTATCGGCATTCATGCAAACCAACAAACAGGAGACCGCCGTGCAAACGCGCCGTGTTCGTCTGGGAATCGCCGGCCTCGGCCGCGCATTCTCGCTCATGCTGCCGACGTTTCTGAAGGACACGCGGATTGAATTGGTCGCGGCCTGCGATCCGCGCGAAGAAGCGCGGGCGCAGTTCGCGCGCGATTTCGACGCGCCGGTATATGACAGCATCGAGCAGCTCGCCAGCGATCCGTCGGTGGAGGCGGTGTACATCGCCAGCCCGCACCAGTTCCACGCGGCCCACACCCGCATCGTCGCTGGCCGCGGCAAGCACGTGCTGGTCGAAAAGCCGATGGCGCTGTCGATGGCCGAATGCGACGACATGATCGAATCGTGCGCCGCCGCCGGCGTGTTCCTGATCGTCGGCCACTGCCATAGCTTCGACTCGCCCTATCTGCAGGCGCGCGGCATTATCGGCAGCGGCGAGCTGGGCAGCGTGAAAATGATCCATGCGCTCAACTACACCGACTTTCTCTACCGTCCGCGGCGGCCCGAAGAGCTGATGACCGAGGAGGGCGGCGGCGTCGTGTTCAGCCAGGCGGCGCATCAGGTTGACGTGGTCCGCCTGCTGGCAGGCAGCCGCGCCACCCGCGTGCGCGCCGTGATGGGCGCCTGGGACTCGGCCAGGCCGACCGAAGGCGCTTACTCCGCCCTGGTATGGTTCGACGACGGCGTGTTCGCCTCGCTCACTTACAGCGGTTACGGGCACTTCGATTCCGACGAGTGGTGCGGATGGACCGGAGAACTCGGTGCGCCGAAAAACCCCGACGACTATGGCGCGGCGCGCCGGCGTCTGGCCACCGTGCAATCGCCCGAGGAGGAAGCGCGTCTGAAGAATGCCGGCACCTATGGCGGCCCGGCGTACAAGCCGCCGGCGCGCGACGGTTCCGACATCGTGATGCACCAACATCAGCATTTCGGTCCGATCATCGTCTCCTGCGAGCGCGGCGATGTGCGCCCGCTGCCCGATTCGGTGCTGGTGTACGGCGACGCGAAGCGCGAACGGCGCGCTCTCGCGCCGCCAGCGGTGCCGCGTTTCGAAGTCATGGATGAGCTGTACGGCGCAGTGGTGTCCGGACAGCGCCCCATCCACGACGGCAAATGGGCCCGCGCCACACTTGAGATCTGCCTTGCGCTGCTGCGCTCGGGGCGCGAGCAATGCGACGTCACGCTGGAACGCCAGGTCGGACTGACCGACCGCTGACGAAGCCGGCCGGGCCAGCTTCGCGGCAGTCATGCGCGGAATAACGAGACAGGTAGCGACGCATTCATGAACAAGACCGATTCGGCATCTCCCAAGGATTACCTGCCCGCGCGCGAAGCGATCGGCATTCTCGAGATCCGCGAGCAGACGCTGTATGCCTACGTCAGCCGAGGCTGGATTCGCAGCGTCACCCAGCCCGGCCGCAAGGACCGGCTTTACCTGCGTGAAGACGTGGAGAAGATGCGCCACCGTTCGCTGGCGCGCTCCGGCCACGGCGTGGTCGCCGCGTCCGCGATGTACTGGGGCGAGCCGATCATCCCGACTTCGATCACCGAAATCACCCCGGCGGGTCCGCTGTATCGCGGTCATAACGCCATCGAGCTCGCGCGCGAAGGCGTCAGTTACGAAGCGGCGGCGGAACTGCTGTGGACCGGCGTGCGGCCTGAGGGCACGCCGCGCTGGCGCGCCAACGCCGCGCGCGTCGCCCGCGTGGTCAAGCTCGCCGGCGGCATTCCGGCGCCGCAGGCCAACGACCAGCTGATGGAAATGTTCGCGCTGTTCGCCTTGCAGCTCGGCATGTCGCGCGGCAGCGTGGAACGGCGCGTGCGCGAAGGCTCCACCTTCGATGCGGCGCGCGAACTGATCCAGACCTTCACCGGATGTTTCGGCTACATCTCGCCGCGCCGCAGCTTCATGCCGATGCGCAGCGGGCAGCCGATGGTCGAGGGCCTGATCGCGGCGCTCGGCATCGAGGACTCGGAGGAAAACCGCATCGCGCTGCAATCGATTCTGGTGCTGTTCGCCGACCACGAGTTGTCGCCGAGCGTGTTCTCGGCCCGCGTCACGGCCTCCACCGGCGGGTCGCTGCACAGCTGCGTCGCTTCGGCGGTATGCGCCAACACCGGCCTGCTCGTGGGCCGGCAGTACGACCAGATCGAAGACTTTCTCGCGCGCGCTTCGACCCGCTCGGTATTGGCGCGCCGCGCGCAGGAATGCCAGGAGCGCGGTGCGGCGGTGCCCGGCTTCGGCCATCCTTTTTATGTGGATGGCGATCCGCGGGCCTTGTTGCTGGTCGAACTCGCCAAGCAAAGAAAGAACCAGTCGAAGCGACTCGAAGCGATATACGGATTCATGGAAGATGCGCAGGCCGCGCTCGGTCTCCATCCGCGCCATGAGCTCGCGGTGATCACGCTGGCGATCGCGATGGACTTGCCGGCGCATAGCGCGGGAGCGCTGTTCTCCCTCGCGCGCACCGCGGGCTGGATTGCTCATGTGCAGGAACAGCGCGCGTCGGGGCTGATGCTGCGCCCGCGCGCAAAATTCATTCGCGATTAACGATCGCGCCGACCGGAGATGACCGTCAACCATCCATGCCAACATGTCGTTCGAAATTCCGGGATGCGCAGCCGCCGGCCGCGCTATGATGCTGCTCTGCGCAGCAACGACGCCGCGCTCATCAAGATCCATTCACATCCAAGCGTATGAAATCCAATGAAGACACCCAGAGGATGCTCCGGCACTGGCGCGAGGCCGTGCCCAACGACCGGCTCGCGCACCTCGTCAAGGACGCCACCCGCGCTCTGGTGCGTGCGCTGCAGCTGCGCCTGAGCGAATACTCCATATCCTTCGGCCATTGGACGTTTTTGCGCATCCTGTGGGAGACCGACGGATTGACGCAAAAGGAACTGAGCGAAGCCGCGGGGGTCATGGAGCCGACCACCTTCGCCGCGGTCAAGGCGATGGAAGCGCTCGGGTACATCGAACGCAAGCAGCTTCCGGGCAACAAGAAAAAAGTGCATGTCTTCCTTACCGGGCAAGGACGTGCGCTCAAGAGCAAGCTGGTGCCGCTGGCCGAAGAAGTGAACAGCGTCAGCATCAACGGTATTTCCAACGATGAGATCGGGATCGCGCGAAACGTACTGCTCGCGATCATCACCAATCTTGCCGAGGATGAAAAGAATGCGGGCTCGGAAAACCGGCGCATTCTGTCGACGCGTGAATTGTCGCGCTTGTTGACAGAGGGGAGATAAGCCGGCAAGGTTCACTCGACCGCGGGCATGCGGGAGGGACGTTCCCTGCGGGACACTCACATTGATTCAGCAATCAAGATTGATTCTTGAATCCAAATTAAATAATGTATAAATTAGATATCTAATTTAATAGGGCGCTTATTTAGAAAGCCCATACTTGCCAATCGAGGAAATTTCATGCTGACCAAGCTCTTCAATTCAAAACGCCGCACTCTCGCGCTTGCCATCGCCGCCGCGATGGTGTTGCCGGGCGCCGCCCTCGCACAAGGTTCCAAGGGGCCGGTGCGCCTGGTGGTGCCGTACGCAGCGGGCGGTTTGCCCGACACGGTGGCACGCATGCTTGCGCAGCGCCTGACCGAGACCACGGGCAACCCGCACATCGTGGATAACCGTCCGGGCGGCAACGGCGCGGTAGCCGCGGCCAACCTCGCGACGTCGCCCACCGACGGCGATACGCTGCTGGTGACGGACGGTTCGATGCTCACCATCAACCCGCTGACCAACAAGAAGCTCCCTTACGATCCGGTAAATGGCTTCGTGCCGGTATCGCTGGTGGCCACGTCGCCGCTGTTCCTGGCAATCAACTCCAACGTCAAGGCCAATACCCTCGAGGAGTTCATTGCGCTCGCCAAGTCCAAGCCTGGCCAGTTGAACATCGGCTCGTCCGGCATCGGCAGCTCGCACCACCTCACCGCCGAAGCGATGAAGGCAGGCCTCGGCATCTTCATGACGCACATTCCCTATCGCGGAAGCGGCGCCTCGGTGCCGGCGCTGGTGGGCAACCAGGTCGACGCGGTATTCTCCGCCTATCCGTCACTCGCGGCGTTCGCCAAGAACGGCCAGGTAAAAATCCTCGCCACCAACTCGCTGAAGCGTTCGTCGCTCGCACCGAACGTGCCGGCCTTGTCCGAGAAAATCCCGAACTTCGACTTTGCGGTGCAGGTCGTGGTGCTTGCACCCAAGGGCACGCCGAACGAAGCAGTCCAGCGCATCTCGGCCGAGATCGCCAAGCTCGCCAAGCGCCAGGATGTCATCGACAACATGAAGGTTGCCGGTATCGAGATGGTCGGCGGAGGTCCCGCTCAGGCAGCACAGTCGCTCGACGCCGAGCGCAAGCGCATGGCCGCGGCCGCCAAGGCCGCGAACCTGCAGCCGGAGTAATACATCCGCCGGCGCCTCTCGGGCGCCGCTGCACCCCAAGGGAGGCCGCGATGCACATCGCGGCCTCCCTAATTTTTTGCGGCGGCCTTCGGCTCCGCATGGTCAGGCTGGCGGGAATTGATATAACCGCCAAACAGCAGGAACACCGCGTTCGCCCAGAAGATCGGATACACGCCGGCCGCGCCGCCCAGCGAGCCGAACACCAGAGGCACCAGCACCTGGGTGAACTTGTTCACCGTGAGCCGCACGCCGAGTGCCTCGCCCGCGCGGCCGGGCGGCGAGTGGTTATAGGTAAGGATGATCGACAGCGGCTGGCCGCAGCCAAGGCCAAGGCCGAGCAGGAAGGACACCGCGGCCAGCACATAGGCGCTGTCGAACATCGGAAACAGGAAGTACGTCAGCCCCGACATCACGAGCGACCACGTGAGCACCCGTACTTCGCCGTAGCGCTTCGACATCCACGGCATCCATAGCCGCACCACGAACGCGGCTGCCGCCTGCATGCCCACCACCACGCCGATCGCAAATGCGCCGAGGCCGACCGAGCGTCCGTAGATCGGCATGTAGAAATTGAACAAGTCGATGCCGGTGAGGATAAGCCCGCTGGTGATATAGGTGCCGCGCAGCGACTTGATGCGCAGCAGTTCGCGCACGCCGCCCGCATGTTCCTCTTTCGAGGTCCTGACTTTCTTCGGTATGAAGCCGTGATAGCAGAGCAGGATCACGCCGGGAACCAGCGTGACGGCGGCCAGCGTCAGATAAGCCGGACTATAGCCGAAGTGATCGATCAGATAGCCGACCAGTACCGGGCCGAGCAGCCCCGACATCGCGGCGCCGAGGCTGAAGGTGCCGAAGTTGCTGGTGCGCGCATGCGCATCGCCGAGCGAGCCGACCAGGTTGTGCGCGGACACGTGGAAGAAAATATTCCCTATTCCCATCAGGGCGGACGAGACATACAGGCTGGGAAGCGAAGGCCAGGCGACCGGCAGCAGCAGGCTGGCCGTGACGCCGAACGATCCGAGCACCATGGGCATGCGCACGCCGATGCGATCCGAGATGCGCCCGGCCTGAACCGCCAGCAGCAGCGGACAGATCGCATACGCCGACACCAGTATGCCGATGGCGGCGGGCGATGCGCCGAGGTGGATCGCATACAGCACCACCAGCACACGGCTGCCCTTCAGGCCGATCTGGTTCAGCACGGAGAGTAAGACGGTGAGATAAATGGCCACGGGGAGATCTGTATAATTTTTCCGGAAGCTGCGTAGCATCGCCGGATTGACAGCCTTTCGAGCGCTGTCTATTGTAAAGTGGTTTCTGTTATGCAGACTGCA
>JAQGLQ010000417.1 GCA_028292785.1 Noviherbaspirillum sp.
TACTTCGAGAATCTTGTACTGCTGGTTCTTCAGCACATGGTCGTCGTCGCGCTTGGTTTCTTCATAGCGGCCCTTCAGGCCGGCGCTGTAGAAGATCGCCGCGTTGGAAGACTGGTCCGCGCCGAACAGGTCGATGGTGACGCTGAAATGGAAGTTGAGGTAGCGCTGTATGGTCTGCAGATCGATGACGCCCTTCGCGCGCACCTGCGCCGGGTCTTCGATGCCGTGCTGCTTCATCACCTCGCAGGTGCGCTGCAGCACGCGCGAGATGCCGGACTCGCCCACGAACATGTGGTGGGCCTCCTCGGTCAGCATGAAGCGGCAGGTGCGCGACAGCGGATCGAAGCCGGATTCGGCCAGGGCGTTCAGCTGGAACTTGCCGTCGCGGTCGGTGAAGTAGGTGAACATGTAGAAGGCCAGCCAGTCCGGCGTCTCTTCATTGAATGCTTCCAGAATGCGCGGATTGTCCTGGTCGCCGGAATTGCGGTGCAGCAGCGCTTCGGCTTCCTCGCGGCCGTCGCGGCCGAAATATTTATGCAGCAGATACACCATCGCCCACAGGTGGCGGCCCTCCTCCACATTGATCTGAAACAGATTGCGCAGATCGTACTGCGATGGCGCGGTCAGGCCGAGGTGGCGCTGCTGTTCGACCGAAGCCGGTTCGGTGTCGCCCTGCGTGACGATGATGCGGCGCAGATTGGCGCGATGTTCGCCGGGCACGTCCTGCCATGCAGCCTGGCCCTTGCTTTCGCCGAAATTGATCTTGCGGTCCTGCTCCTGCTGCGCAAGAAAAATGCCCCAGCGGTAATCCGGCATCTTCACATGGCCGAAATGCGCCCAGCCTTCCGGCGTGGTGCTGATCGCGGTGCGCAGATAGACATCGTGCCTGGTCGATCCGTCCGGACCCATATCTTTCCACCATTGCAGATAGTTCGGCTGCCAGTGCTCGAGGGCGCGCTGCAGTGTCTTGTCCTCGGACAGGTTGACGTTGTTGGGAATCTTTTCGCTGTAGTCGATTGAACTCACGATGATGTCCTTGAATGGTTGGGTTCGGTGGATTTCGGGAGCCGCGTACTAAACCCGATTGAGATCGAACTGCGCCTTGTTGCCGCTGCCGTATACCTTCAGCGCGCCAAGTTCGCCGACCGCGTTGGGGCGGACGAAGATCCAGTTCTGCCAGGCGCTGAGCCGGCCGAAAATGCGCGTTTCCATGGTTTCCTTGCCGTTGAAGCGCAGGTTGGCTTCCATGCCGGTCAGCGCATCGGGCGACATGCTTGCGCGCTCTTCCAGCGCCAGACGGGTTTCGTCGGCCCAGTCGAGGTCGTCGGGGTCGGCCGTGATCAGGCCGAGTTCCATCGCCTCGCCGGCGTCGAGCGACTGCCGCATGCGGGCACGCACCGCGCCGATCTGCGCTTCATCGCCATAGAAGCGGCGCGCCAGGCGCGACTGGCCGGTCACCATGGGCAGCGCGCCGAAGTTCATTTCCGACACCGCGATGCGCGGCGCCTTTTCCGGCGCATCCGGCAAGGCCAGCATGTAAATGCGGTCGGCAGCCAGCGCGATTTCCAGCAAGGTGCCGGCGAAGCAGGAACCCTCTTCGATCAGCGCGAACAACGAGCGCGACGATACGTCGATGCGCGCAAAGGTCCTGCGGATCATGCCTATGGTTTCCCTGACCAGCCAGTGGTCCTTGTTGGCTTCCATCGCGGCATCGGCATCGAGCACCGCCTGCGGATCGCCGGAACTTTTCAGCACCCATATGCCGATGTCGAGTTCGTTGGTGCGCAGATGGAGAATCGCGTCGTCCAGTTCACGCGCCATCTGCAGCGGCCACCATTGCACGCCGGCCGCTTCGATACCGGCGGCGTCCGTCGGCTGCGCGGCAGCGGGGGCCTTCACCGTCAGCGTCGCCGTGCGCGCCTGGCGGTCGATGGCGACGCCGACATTCTTGTAGTCGAGGGTGTCTTCGGTCTGCCGGCGCTCGAGCGGCGTGAGCTTCACGCCTTTCGCATCGGCCGGACGCGAACTGGTCTCGGCCAGCGCCATCGTGCGCTCGCGCACCTTGTCCTGGAACTGCGCCGGCTTGGCGATGTGGTCCACCAGTTTCCAGTCCTTGGCGCGCTGACCGCGCACGCCTTCGGAAGTCGTGCAGAAAATATCCGCGTGATCGTGGCGCACCTTGCGCTTGTCGGTCAGGCGGGTCAGGCCGCCGGTACCGGGCAGCACGCCGAGCAGCGGCACTTCCGGCAGGCTCACCGACGAGGAACGGTCGTCGACGAGGATGATTTCGTCGCAGGCCGCGGCCAGCTCGTAGCCGCCGCCGGCGCAAGCGCCGTTCACGGCCGCCACGAATTTGAGGCCTTCGTTACGGCTGGAGTCTTCCAGGCCGTTGCGGGTCTCGTTGGTGAATTTGCAGAAGTTCACTTTCCATGCGTGGCTCGACTTGCCCAGCATGAAGATGTTGGCGCCCGAGCAGAAGATACGGTCGCGGCCGCTGGTGACGACAACGGTGCGCACCGTCGGGTGTTCGAAGCGGATCCGCTGCACCGCATCGTG
>JAQGLQ010000466.1 GCA_028292785.1 Noviherbaspirillum sp.
CGTGACCGCGCCCTGCGATTCGCCGTTCCTGCCGCTCGATCTGGTCGAGCGGCTCGGCGACGGGCTCGAGGAGCGCGGCGCGGACCTGGCGGTGGCGGTGACCGGCGAAGGACCGGCGCGGCAGCCGCACCCGGTGTTCTGCCTCGCGAAGGCGGCGCTGCTGCCGCACCTGAACGACTTCCTCCAGGGAGGCGGACGCAAGTTCGATGCATGGTATGCCACGCTGAATGTGGCTGAAGTCCGGTTCGACGATGAGTCGGCGTTTCGCAACATCAACACGCTCGAAGAACTGCGCAACTACGAGGCCAACTGATGCAGGAATTCACCAGAAAGGCGGCAACGCTGTTCGATATCGTCGCCGCCATGCCCGATTACGATCCTGACGCGCTGCCAGTCGCGCAGGCGCAAAAAATCATTCGCGAATTCATCGCGCCGGTGCGCGCGGTCGAACGGGTGGCGTTGCGCAGCGCCCTCGACCGCGTGTTGGCCGAGGACATCATTTCGCCGATCAATGTGCCGGCCCATGACAATTCGGCGATGGACGGTTATGCATTGCGCGCCGCCGACCTCAATGCCGGCAAGCCGACCACCTTGCGCATCGTTGCCACTGCGCTGGCCGGCGACGCCACGGAAGTCGCGGTGGGCGCGGGCGAATGCGTGCGCATCATGACCGGCGCGGTCATGCCGCAGGGGTGCGACACGGTGGTGCCGCAGGAGTTGACGCAGTCGGCTTCCGACGCATCGGTGACCATCCCCGCTGGCATCGTCAAGGCCGGCGATAATCGCCGCTTCAAGGGCGAGGACCTGGCGGCGGGAGCGCCGGCGCTGGACAGGGGAAAAATCCTGCGGCCGGCCGACCTCGGCTTGCTCGCGTCGCTTGGCATCGCCGAAGTCCCGGTGCGGCGCAGGCTGCGCGTCGCGTTTTTCTCCACCGGCGACGAGTTGCGCTCCATCGGCGAGCCGCTCGACCCGGGCTGCGTGTACGACAGCAACCGCTACACCCTGTACGGCATGCTCACACGGCTGGGCTGCGACATCGTCGACATGGGCGTGATCAAGGACGATCCGGTCGCGCTGGAAGCCGCTTTTCGCAGCGCATGCGAAGGCGCCGATGCGATCATCACGTCGGGCGGCGTGTCGGTGGGCGAAGCCGATTACACCAAGCAGATGATGGCGCAGCTCGGCGACGTCATATTCGGGAAAATCGGCATGCGTCCGGGCCGCCCGATGGCTTTCGGACAGATTTCGTCGGACGGAAAAGCCGCCTACCTGTTCGGCCTGCCTGGCAATCCGGTGGCGGTGATGGTGACGTTTTATTTTTTCGCGCGCGACGCCTTGCTGACCATGATGGGCGCGAGCAATGCCGACTTGCCGATGATGCGCGTGATCTCGGCATCGTCGATCCGCAAGAAACCCGGCCGCACCGAATATCAGCGCGGCATCCTGTCGCGCGATGCCCACGGCAACCACCAGGTCCGCCTCACGGGCTCGCAGGGTTCCGGCATATTGCGTTCCATGTCGGAAGCCAATTGCATGGTGGTGCTGCATCATGAGCAGGGCAGCGTGAAAGCGGGCGATCTTGTCGATGTGGTGCTGTTCGACGGACTGGTCTGAACCGCAGCCAAAATAAATCCGCATTTTCTTCGGCCGGCGGAACAGTCTCTGCCGCGCCTCTGTCCAATTCAGTACTCTTCACATGAACAGGCGAGCGCCATGCAGCTCGCCGCGACTACGAGGCAAATCCCGTTTGAATTGCCTGCCCGCGGCGGCAGGAGTGGAACGCACGCATGAGCACCGAACCAGACCGGCCGGGCGTACCCTTCACGCAGGAAACCGGGTCCTTCGACCCGGCTTTGCCGGAGTTGCCGACGGACGCCGTCGCACTGATGGCGCTGCGCGACCTGGTGCTGTTTCCGGGAATGATCGCGCCGATCGCCGTGGGGCGCGCGAATTCGATCGCCGCGGCCGAGGAAGCGGTGCGCAGCCGGCGTCATATCGGGCTGATCCTGCAGCACAACGCCGAAACCGACATGCCGGTGGTGGAGCAGCTGTACCAGACCGGCACTGTCGCCAGCGTGCTGAGCTACATCGCCGCGCCGGAAGGCTCGCATTTCGTCATGTGCCACGCGAAACAGCGCTTTCGCGTCATTGAATTCCTCGACGGCTATCCATTCTTCGCCGCGCGCATCGAGCTGCTCAGCGATGCCGACGAATGCGCGGACGACGTGCGGGCACGCATGAGCGAGCTCAGGTTGCGCGCGGTCGAAATCATCGAACTGCTGCCGCAGGCGCCGCCCGAACTGGTGAATGCCTCGCAAAACATCACCTCCGCGTCGACCATGGCCGATTTCATCGCGGGCATGATGGACCTGACGCTGCAGCAGAAGCAGGATGTGCTCGAAACGCAGAGCCTGACGCTGCGGCTGGACAAGGTGCTCGGTTTCGTTGCGCATCGCATCGAAGCGCTGCGCCTGTCGCATGAAATCCACGCGCAGACCAGTGACCGCATGGATGAACGGCAACGCGAACTGCTGCTACGCGAGCAACTGCGGACCATCCAGCAGGAACTGGGCGAAGGCGAGGACGCCGGCGCCGAACTGGAACGGCTAACCGAAGCGATCGCCAAGGCGCAGATGCCGCATGAAGCCGATGCGCTGGCCAGGAAAGAAGTCAAGCGCATCGCGCGCATGTCGGAGGCATCGCCGGAATACTCGATGGCCTGCACCTGGCTCGAAGCGATGGCCGAGCTGCCGTGGCTGGTCGACGGCGCGGATCATATCGACATCGCGGAGGCGCGCCAAATCCTGGATGCCGACCATTTCGGCCTGGACAAGGCCAAGCGCCGCATCCTCGAACATCTCGCGGTGCACAAGCTGAACCCGGACGGCAGCGGCCCCATCCTGTGCCTGGCCGGTCCGCCCGGCGTCGGCAAGAGTTCGCTGTGCCAGAGCATCGCGCGCGCCACCGGCCGGCGTTTCGCGAAAGTCACGTTGGGCGGCGTGCATGACGAAGCCGAGATCCGCGGCCACAGGCGCACCTATGTCGGCGCCATGCCCGGCAATATCATTCAGGCCATCCGCCGGGCCGGCGCCCGCGATTGCGTGCTGATGCTGGACGAGATCGACAAGCTCGGCGCCGGCGTTCACGGCGACCCGTCCGCGGCCTTGCTCGAGGTACTCGACCCGGTGCAGAACGCGGTATTCCGCGACAACTATCTCGGCACGCCCTTCGACCTGTCGAAGGTAATGTTCATCGCTACCGCGAATACGCTCGACGCCGTGCCGGCGCCCTTGCTCGACCGCATGGAGGTGATCCGCCTGCCGGGATATACCGAACAGGAAAAGGTCCGCATCGCGCGCGATTACCTCGTTCGACGGCAGCTCGACGCCGCCGGACTGACGCAGCGGCAATGCGCGCTCGATGACGACGCGCTGCTTGCGCTGATACGCGGCTACACCCGGGAAGCGGGAGTGCGCAATCTCGAACGCGAGATCGGCAATCTGTTCCGTCATGTGGCGATGTGCGTCGCCGAAGGCACGGCGACGCAGGTGCGCCTCGATATGGCCAGCCTGCCGCGCATCCTCGGACCGGAAAAATTCGAAAGCGACATTGCGCTGCGCACCAGCCTGTCAGGCGTTGCCACCGCGCTTGCATGGACCGCTGCCGGAGGTGACATCCTATTCATCGAAGTCAGCCGCACGCCCGGCAGCGGCAAGCTGATTCTGACCGGCCAGCTCGGCGAGGTGATGAAGGAAAGCGCGCAGGCGGCGCTCACGCTGGTCAAGGCCCGTTGCGAGGAGTACCGCATACCCGCCGCGCTGTTCGACGGCAGCGATGTGCATGTGCACGTGCCTGCCGGCGCCTTGCCCAAGGACGGGCCGAGCGCCGGCGTGGCGATGTTCATCTCGCTGGTGTCGCTGCTGACCGCTCGCCCGGTGCGCAGCGATTGCGCGATGTCCGGCGAAATCAGCCTGCGCGGCCTGGTGCTGCCGGTCGGCGGCGTCAAGGAGAAGGTGCTCGCTGCGCTGCGGGCGGGTATCGCGGTGGTGCTGCTGCCGGCCCGTAATCGCAAGGACATGGAAGACATTCCGGAAGAGGCGCGGCGCGCGCTGCGCTTCGTGTGGATGGAAACGGTTGACGATGCGATGCGCGCGGCGATGGGCAATGCAGTGCCGGTTCATCAATGCAAGGCCGGGCAATAGCGGGATTCCTGTCGGGGGGCGATCTCGTTCCCTCTTGCGGACGGTTCCCAATCCGCATCTGCGCTTTACAGCGCCACCTCTCCCCCGGCCGCCGATTTCGATCCTTCGACCGGCATGTTGCTCTTGCCGTGATAGGCGAACACCACCGAGTTTTTCACCGACGCGGAGTCGTTTATTCCGGCCGAATGAAACAGCCGGCTATGAAAGAGAATGACGTCGCCTTTCTTCAGCTCGAGCGCGGTACCCCGCGCGAACAGCGCCTGGTTCTCCGCGACTTCCGGGCGCAGGAAATCGAGATCGTCCAGCTGTTCGGGCTTGATGTCCATGCGATGCGAGCCCGGGATCACTTCGAGCGCGCCGTTCCCGGCGTTTTCGGCGCCGAGCGCAAGCCAGACGGAAATCAGATCCGGCTTGGTGAACGACCAGTAGCGGATGTCGCGGTGCCAGCCGGTCGCGGTGCCGAAGTTCGGATGCTTGGTCATGATGCAGTTGTGATGCGATAGCGTGAGGCGGACCGGCTCGTTGAACAGCCGCCTCAGCATCCCCACCAGGCGTTTGTCCTCCGCCCAGATGCGAACGCATTCATGCCGGTGATAGGCGCCGCGCAGCCGCCGCACGGTATGCCCGCCCGGTTCGTCGAATGACTTCGGCGCGCCGGGATAGCCCACCTCCGCTTCATATTCGAGCGGCGGCAGGGCTTTGCGCAAATGCTCCCGGGTTACGGACAGCATCAGCTCGCAGGCGACCGGCGTGACCATTCCACGCACGACCAGGTAGCCGTCGGTGTTGAACTGTTCTATCTGCCAATCAGAAAGCGCTGTATCCATGTTTATCGATTGAGTCCTTTATGCCCGTGCGGTCGAGCAGGGTGGAAATGCTCCGCTGCGTACGGGGCATCATTATAGGCGCAGAGCGGTCTCGGTAGCAGGGCTCGCATTCTTCCCGGAAAGACGGGCGCGCCCCCGTTTTGACATTGGTCATTATTGCTCTTTCGGTAATCCAATAACGTTCATCAACCTACCTCTCCCGACAGCCCTATGAAAACCGAACGTCTATCCGACGAGCCGCGCGACTCCGGCAGCGATGGCGTGGCCGCCGCCAGACAGGTCGGCCTGCGCTACGTCAGCGATGCGAAGCCCGGCATCTCGCGCCGGCCCGCGAAGGAAGGGTTTCAGTATGTCGACGCTGACGGCAAACGCGTCATCGATGAAGCCACGCTGGCGCGCATCAAGGCTCTGGCGATTCCTCCGGCCTGGACCGATGTCTGGATCTGCCCGCGCGACGACGGCCATATCCAGGCCACCGGGCGCGATGCGAAAAAGCGCAAGCAATACCGCTACCATGCCCGCTGGCGCAATGTGCGCGACGAGGCGAAATATGAACGCATGCTCAGTTTCAGCAAGGCCTTGCCCCTGATCCGCAAAAAGGTCGACGAAGCCCTCAAGCTGCGCGGCCTGCCGCGCGAGAAGGTGCTTGCAACCGTGGTCCACCTGCTGCAGGCGACCATGATGCGCATCGGGAATGAGGAGTATGCGCGCCGCAACAAATCATTCGGCCTGACCACCCTGCGCGACCGCCATGTGCGCATCGACGGCAGCGAGGTCGAGTTCCACTTTCGCGGCAAGAGCGGCGTGAATCATACGATCAAGGTCGATGATCCAAGGCTGGCGCGCATCATCAAGCACAGCCGGGATCTGCCGGGACAGGAACTGTTCCAGTATATCGACGACGACGGCGAGCGCCGCACCATCGGTTCCGCCGACGTGAACGACTACCTGCGCGAAATCACCGGCGACGACTTCACCGCCAAGGACTTCCGCACCTGGTCCGGCACCATGCTCGCCGCGATGGCGCTCCAGGAATTTCAGAAATTCGATTCGCATGCACAAGCAAAGAAAAATATCGTGCAGGCCATCGAAGCGGTCGCGGAAAAGCTGGGCAACACGCCCAGCGTCTGCCGCAAATGCTACGTGCATCCGGCGGTCATCGAATCCTATCTCGACGGCACCATGCTGCATGCCCTGCAGGAGCGCACGCGCCAGGAGCTGGTGGAAGACATACACGCGCTCAGTCCGGAAGAGGCGGCGGTGGTTGCCCTGCTGCAGCGGAGATTGCAGTCGGAGTCGGCCGCTTCCCCTCCCAGGACTCCGAAGAAAAAACCGCGTGCATCACGCGCGAACCGCAGCGCGCGCGATGCCGGGCCGGGAGCGGCTCGTCCGCGCGAATGATGGGATAATTTTCGCCTCGTTCATTTTCCGGAAAAATTCATGATTCTCGAATTCGCCGACATCCGCATTCAGCCCGGCAAGCAGGCTGAATTCGACGCCGCCATCCAGCGCGGCGTCGAACAAGTCATTTCAAAAGCCAAAGGCTTTCGCGGCTACACGATCAACAAGGGCGTGGAGTCGGCCGAGCGCTATGTGCTGATCATCCGATGGGAAACGCTGGAGAATCACACGGTGGACTTCCGCCAGTCGCCGGCTTTCGCGGAATGGCGCGCAATCGTGGGCTCGTATTTCGCGGCGCCGCCGACCGTCGAACATTTCAATCTGCTTGCCGCCTCCGAATAAGACGGGCGCTCGCCTTCCGTGCTTTCCGGTCCGCATCCTCCTTGCCTGAGCATAACAAGGGGATGCGCCGGCTTCCTCCTCCCTCGCATTGCGTGATGACTGCCGACGTGTTCTCGGCATCGAAAGCATGGAACTTGCGTCGAGATAGTCCTGACTAACCAGACATCTCGCGCTTTGTAACCGACTGTGGGTCGGCATCGAAACGTTCGTATCCACCATGATTTTCATAATGGAGACAACAATATGGAAGCTTCACTCACAGGGTCGCGCGGTTCCGCCATGTCGCGGTGGTCGACGCGTGCGGGCAATGCGCGCGCGCGATATCCGGTTCAGGCACAGCGCTACAAGACCTATGGAGCGGAGCGGGAAGAGCGCATCATCAAGGGGCTGGGCTGGTTCAGCATAGGTCTCGGCCTCGTGCATCTGCTGGCGCCGCGCGCCGTCGCAAGAGCGACCGGCATGCCGGAGAAGCGGATTGGACTGATGCGGATGGTGGGCATGCGCGAACTCGCTTCGGGGTTTGGCATACTGAGCCGGCGCCAGCCTGCGATGTGGCTGTGGACACGCGTGGCGGGCGATGCGATGGACCTGACGATCCTCGGTCTGAACGCCGCCAGCCCCGATGCGCGCAAAAGCCGTGTCAGCGCGGCAAGCCTGGCAGTGGCCGGTGTCGCGGTGCTCGACGTCATGACCAGCATGCAGCAAACCCAGAAGTCAGGCATGGGCAGCGGCATGCTGTCCAACCTCAGGGACAAGGCGGGCGCCCTGACCGGCGCCGCCGCCGAAGCCGCCGCGGGCGCGGTGCAGGTGACCAGGTCGCTCGTGGTCAATCGTTCGCCGGAAGACTGCTACCGCTTCTGGCGCGACTTCGCGAACTTGCCGCGCTTCATGGCGCACATCGAATCGGTGGAAGTCATTTCCGACAGACGTTCGCACTGGAAGGCAAAAGGTGCGGCCGGCATGACCGCGGAATGGGACGCCGAAATCACCGATGACCAGCCGGGCAAGCTGCTGTCCTGGCGTTCGGTCGAGAATGCCGATGTGGACCATGCGGGTACGGTGCGTTTCGAGCCGGCGCCTGGCGGACGCGGCACGATTGTGCGGTTGGAATCGCGATACAGCCCGCCGGGCGGCAAGGCGGGCGCGCTGATCGCCAGGCTGTTTGGCGAGGAACCCTCGCAGCAGATCGGCGAAGACCTGCGCCGCTTCAAGTGGCTGATCGAAACCGGCGTCATACCGACCACGGTGGGTCAGCCGTCCGGTTCGCGCGGCCCGATCACACGCCTGCTATTCAGACATTCCCGGCGATGATTTCATGGGCAGGGCGGGCCGCAACGGCGGCGCGGCGTCAGGCGAATACGATCAGCAGGCCGACACCGATGATCAGCGCGACCTTGGTCGCCTGATAGGCGGTCCGGTTCCACTTCTTGAACCGGCGCCGATACTGTCCCATCACAAATGCAATGCGGAATAGCTTGTTGATGCCGCCGGTCTGATCGCCGGTTTCGTTCGGCGAGCTGGCCGCCGTCATCAGGGTCCGGCCGAGCAGCTTGTTGATCTTTTGCGCCCAGCGGTAACGCATCGGACGTTCGACATCGCAAAACAGGATGATGCGATTGACATTGCTGTCGTTGCGCGCCCAATGGATATAGGTTTCATCGAACACCACCGCGGCACCGTCGCGCCAGCTATAGCGCTGGCCATCGACTTCGATGAAGCAATCGTCGGTATTGGGACAGACCAGCCCGAGGTGATAGCGCAGCGATCCGGCGAACGGATCGCGGTGCATGTTCAGCTTGCCGCCGGGCGGCAGTTCGGCGAACATCGCCGCCTTCACGCTCGGGATATTACGCAGCAGCGCCACGGTCTTCGGGCACAGCCGCTCCGCCGAAGGATGGCTTGCCGCATACCACTTCAGGTAGAAGCGCTTCCATCCTTCCTTGAAAAACGAATTGAATCCGGCATCGTCGTTATTCTCGGCGGCGCGGATTTTCTGCATCTGGCTCAAGTGCAGGGCTTCCTCCCTGATTTCCTGCCAGTGCTGTTCGAGCGGCCGCAGATCATGGAAATCCGCGCTCGACAGGTAGGGGGTCGAAGGCACCCTGGAGAACAGATGCATGAAGACGTTGAGCGGCGCCACGAAAGACGAGTGGTCGAACAGCTGGCGCATGAACGGCAACCGCACCTTACCGCGAAAATGAATATGGAGTATCGAAATAACGTAAATGGCGACGATCGTCCACTTCATTGGAACACCTGGAATAGTTGAGAGGTAGATCACGGACGGCAGCGCTGGGAGCGTAACCGGAAGACCTGATTGAGTAACGCGCCATGTTTCCGTAGTTTTTGAGAATCGTCAAATTATTTTGGATAATTTGTGCGATTTCCCATGATGCTTACTGGCTGGTTATGCGTATTGGCATAGTGAAGCAGGGACGACCAAGGACGACAATTAATTGGTTGAAGGAAATTTTTTTGCAATCCCGGAAGAAATTATTAGAGAAATGAGAAGAAAGCATGAAAAAATTTCCTGCGTAAAATAGATTTTTGCCTGCTATGGAAGTGCTTACTTTTGACGTAGCGCCAGCTTTAATTCGGGTAAAGAAAAATTATGAGAAACAACTATATAAGCTTATTCTTCCGCATAATTGTGGTGTACCATTAGCGCCGCAATACAAAAAATCCACTTCAGAGGATGAGCAGGAGACAAAAAAAGCCCGCCCGGTATGCGCCCGGCGGGCTTTTTAATTTAGCCGGTTATTCAGAATACGTATAACAGATATCACAATAATAAACGAGACAAACGTATTTCCGGCGAGTAATATGAACCCTGTCTCCTCCAACTCTCTATGAATTGGATTTAAGCCCGCAAGCCGCAAGGTGCGCGGGCTTTTTTTTGGGCCTGGCCCGGATGTCTTCTTCCCGGTTAGCGTCATGAAGAAGTTCCCCCCTGCCAGGGAGGAAACTTTCCTTCGGCGCTACTGTTGCTTCCACTCTCGGCCCGCATGGGCGGGGACCATACAAGCACTTTTGTGACGCGGAAGGACTAGCGCGTGATCGGCTTGTAGCGAATCCGCTTGGGCTTGGCGCCTTCCTCGCCCAGCCGTTTTTTCTTGTCCGCTTCATATTCCTGGTAATTCCCGTCGAAGAACACCACCTGCGA
>JAQGLQ010000484.1 GCA_028292785.1 Noviherbaspirillum sp.
AAAGAGCCAAGTTTTGTTGAAATACGAAAAAATTCGGCGCAAAGCTTATTTTTTTAAAACCTGCAGATTTGCGATCTCCTGCGAAACGGCGCGCGTCACGACTTCCTTGATCGTCTGATGCAGGCCGCTCCTGATTTCGGAGGCCAGCGTTTCGACCGCAGTCTGCAATACATCGGCGAGGCTGTCGCGCACCCGATCCTCGAGCGCCACGTCGATGCGCTGGAGCACATGGTATAAGACGCGGCCGCGGATCTCGCGCTCCAGGCGATCCCAGCTTTCCTCATCCCATTCCCGTGCCGCCTGCTGATCGAGCGGCAGCCCGGCCTTTTCTTCGGTCGCGGAGGGCGCAGCGTCCGCCGATGCTTCGGCCGGGGGCGCCGCGCCCCTGTCGGCGGGGCTCTCCTGATGAGTGGGAATGATCTCGGTCAGTACCGGGATGCCGGCGTCGGGCAGGGATGTGCTCATGATTTTTCGGCGACGAAATGGGTTAGCGGATAACCGCGCTGCTGGTAGAAACGATAACGTTCGCGTCCGGCCGACTTGTCGTCCTCATCCGCGGAGATGATTTCGAACATGCGCTCGAAGCGCGCAAAATGCGCGGGCGTCGCGGCGGACAGATTGATCAGGATCTGATGGTGGGGCAGGTCGGCCGTATCGTTATCGGTGAGGACGACCGGCGTCATTGCGGCATGTTCTTCGCCGAGAACGGCATGCGGCAGGAAATCGAGATCGGAAAAAGTCCACAGCGCCCGATCCAGCGCTGCCAGATCCGCCTGGTCCCTGGTCAATAGCACGACACGGCAATTTGCCGCGCGCGCCTTGCGCACGAGGCGACAGGTGTACGCGAACTTGTCCGGCACGTTGCTGTGAAAATCGATTCGGGTCATGTTCGTCATGCCGGGGTTGCGTCGCATGGTCGCGGCGTCCGGTTGCGACGGCGACGTGAAAGATTGGATATCAAAACCGGAAACCCGGCGGCGCGTTTCCCGCCGGTGCCGGCGGCACCATGGCGCCTGGGAGTCTGGCACTGCTGCTTTGTTCCAAGGTCTCCTGCTTCGGCTCGGGCTGCGCCGAAGCCGCCTTGGGCGCCGGGGCGGCGGCTTCGGCGACGGGATTCCGATACGAGCGCGGCAGCCTGCTGCTTTCCGGATAGCCCGCCGAATTCAGCGCGGTCTGCCATGCCGAACTTTCGAATCCGCGCTGCTGATGGCGCCCGACGACCAGCAGCGGCAATTCTCCGTCACCGCCGAGCTTTCTGAACTGCACGATGTCGTCGTTGCTGTTCACGGTCTTTTCCGTGAACGGGATGCCGCGCTCGGAGAGCAGTTTGCGGCCTTCCTCGCAGGGCGCGCAATTCCTCGTGGTGTACAGCGTAACAGGGTGGGCCTTGACGGCTTGCGACAGCTCGTGGGGAAATCCTGCCGTATTGACCGCGCTGCTTGCCAATGGCCTGGACTCGACCCGTTGCGCCGATGACGGGGGAGGCGTATCGGTATACGTCACCTTGCCGTCGGGGCCGACCCATTTGTATAACTGCGCGTTGGCGTTCATTGCGCAGAACAGGATCAGCGCCGGCCACAGCGGCAGGCTGCGTTTCAGATGTGCTTGCCTCATGCCGTGGATACCATGCCGTTATGACGCAGCAATGCGTCGATTTGCGGATCGCGGCCGCGGAATGCCCGGAACGAATCCAGCGCCGGCCGCGATCCGCCCATGGCGAGAATCTCGCGCTGGAATTTCTGTCCGGTTTCGGTCAGGCTGGAACTGCCTGCTTCCTCGAACGCGCTGTAGGCATCGGCGGACAGGACCTCGGCCCACTTGTAGCTGTAATATCCCGCCGCGTATCCGCCGGCGAAGATATGACTGAACGAATTCTGGAAGCGGTTGAAGGGCGGCGGCATCAGCACCGCGACCTGTTCGCGCACTTCGCTCAGGATATCGTGCGCGCCTTTTTCGCCGTGCGGATCATGGTCGTGATGCAGGTGCATGTCAAACAGGGCGAACTCGACCTGGCGCAGCGTCTGCAGGCCGGACTGGAAATTCTTCGCGGCGATCATCTTGTCATACAGCGCACGCGGCAGCGGCTCGCCGGTATCGACATGCGCCGTCATGTTCTGCAATACATCCCATTCCCAGCAAAAATTTTCCATGAATTGCGACGGCAATTCGACCGCATCCCATTCGACGCCGGAGATTCCGGAGACGCCCAATTCGTCGACCTGCGTGAGCATGTGATGGAGGCCATGGCCGAATTCATGGAACAGCGTGATCACTTCGTCATGGGTGAACAATGCCGGCCTGGTCTTGCCGTTGCTGACGACCGGTTCAGAGAAATTGCAGGTCAGATAGGCGACCGGCGTCTGCAGCCTGTCGCCCTTGAGGCGGCGGCCGCGGGCGTCGTCCATCCACGCGCCGCCGCGCTTGCCCTTGCGCGCGTACAGATCGAGATAGAACTGCCCGACCAGTTCACCATCCTTTTCGATGCGGAAGAATTTCACATCCTTGTGCCACGTGGTCGCGGCATCCGGCCTGACCTCGACCGCGAACAGGTTCTGGATCACGCGGAACAGGCCTTCGATTACCTTGTGCTCGGGGAAGTACTGCTTCACTTCATTCTCGGAGAATGCATAGCGCTGTTCGCGCAGCTTTTCGGAGGCATAGGCGATATCCCATGCTTCCAGCGTGTCGAGGCCGAGCTCCTTCTTGGCGAATGCGCGTACCTCTTCCAGATCCTTTTCGGCGAACGGGCGGGCGCGTTGCGCCAGGTCTTCCAGGAACGCGATAACCTGGTGG